>DASWIS010000008.1:672500-879923 GCA_036397555.1 Candidatus Zixiibacteriota bacterium
CGGATCGGTAGGGGAGCATTGCCAATGGGGTGAAGGTCGTCCGTAAGGGCGGCTGGACCGTTGGGAAGAGATTATGCCGGAACGAGTAGCGATCAGACGGGCGAGAAACCCGTCCGCCGAAAACCCAAGGGTTCCTGAGGAAGGTTAATCCGCTCAGGGTTAGTCGGGACCTAAGCCGAGGTCGAAAGGCGTAGGCGATGGAAAACAGGTCAATATTCCTGTACCTCCTGATGACGCGTTTGAGCGATGGGGTGACGCAGAAGTGACGGCCAGCCGGGTGTTGGATGTCCCGGTCCAAGCTGGTAGGAGGAGACGGCAGGCAAATCCACCGTCTCATACTCCGAGAGGTGATGGGGAGGGCTCTGCCCACAAACTGGTCTTAATCATGCTGCCGAGAAAAACCTCTAAGCGAGTGTCGTCGGGGGCCCGTACCGCAAACCGACACAGGTGGGTGAGGAGAGTATCCTAAGGTGCTCGAGAGAACCCTCGTTAAGGAACTAGGCAAAATGGCCCCGTAACTTCGGAAGAAGGGGTGCTCCTTAGTACGTCGGCGGTCTTCGCGACCGACGGCGGAATGGAGCCGCAGAGAATCGGCCTGGGTGACTGTTTACTAAAAACACATGTCTCTGCTAAGCCTAAGAAGGCGATGTATAGGGACTGACACCTGCCCGGTGCTGGAAGGTTAAGAGGAGGGGTCATTCCACTTCGGTGGGAGAAGCTCTGAATCGAAGCCCCAGTAAACGGCGGCCGTAACTATAACGGTTCGAAAACGTACCTCTTCCGATTCGCTCCCTTGACTATCACACATAGTGACTGTCTCAGGGCCGTTGCAAAACCCGGCTGTATGCTGGAACATCCGTGTATCCGAGACTACTTCAGAAAGAGGTGATTATGTCAGGCAAGCTTTTGTCTGACGCGCGTCTCAGGCGTAGTTGGCATCAGTCACCTCGCGAAATCGTAGGCAAGTTGCTTTCGCGAGCCTGAATGCTCAAGCGTGCTGAGTGCAACGAATAGCTGATGCCCCGAAAGGATGCCTACTGCATAAGGGTCACCTTCGGCCGCGCGTCCATCTTTCTCGAAGTGATAATGTCGTTGGTGCGGACAATCAGCAGGAAAGACCGTGGTCGAATCCGTAGGGGCACACTTCGCTACGCTCAGTGCGAGCGGCGTGCCGTGCCCGTTAAGATCGACCGCGGTATCCCCAGAGACTACACGCCGGGGATGCCGACCATCTCAATACTGTCATTCTGAGGACGCTCCGCCGATGGCGGAGCAGGACGAAGAATCTGCTGTTCGAAGGGAACAAAAGCAGATTCCTCGCTTCGCTCGGAATGACAGAATTGGATTCGGCATCAAGATATAGTCCGACCTCCATGGCGACATGGAGAGTCCGGCGGAAACGACCGGACCCATCAGCTCAACCTCTCCCTGTGGGAGGGGTCGTCCCGAATTTCGCGTGCGATGGCGAGCGAAACGGAGGGACGGGTGAGGGATGAGTAACAAATCGCCTAAGGTAGCGAAATTCCTTGTCGGGTAAATTCCGACCTGCACGAATGGTGTAACAATTTGGGCGCTGTCTCAACGAGGGGCTCGGCGAAACTGAAGCAGCGGTGAAGATACCGCTTACCCGTATCGGGACGGAAAGACCCCGTGAACCTTTACTGTACCCTGGCGTTGGGTTTTGATGTGGCATGTGTAGCATAGGTGGGAGACTGTGAGACCGGGTCGCTAGATTCGGTGGAGTCGCCGTTGAAATACCACCCTTGTGGCATCGGAATTCTAACCCGGAGCCGTGAATCCGGCTCGGGGACATCGCCAGGCGGGCAGTTTGACTGGGGCGGTTGCCTCCTAAATGGTAACGGAGGCGCTCTAAGGTTCCCTCAGGCTGTTTGGTAATCAGCCGCAGAGCGTAAAGGTATAAGGGAGCTTGACTGCGAGACCTACAAGTCGAGCAGGTGCGAAAGCAGGACTTAGTGATCTGGCGGTTGCACGTGGACGCGCCGTCACTCATCGGACAAAAGGTACTCCGGGGATAACAGGCTTATCTCCTCCGAGAGTTCACATCGACGAGGAGGTTTGGCACCTCGATGTCGGCTCATCACATCCTGGAGCTGAAGAAGGTTCCAAGGGTTTGGCTGTTCGCCAATTAAAGTGGTACGTGAGCTGGGTTTAGAACGTCGTGAGACAGTTCGGTCCCTATCTGATACGGGCGCAGGAAACTTGAGGGGAGCTGTCCCTAGTACGAGAGGACCGGGATGGACCGACCTCCGGTGCACCGGTTGTCGTGCCAACGGCATCGCCGGGTAGCCGCGTCGGGACGGGATAAGCGCTGAATGCATCTAAGTGCCAAGCCCACCCCAAGACAAGGTTTCCCTCCCGCGCAAGCGGGACTGAAGGCCCCTAATAGACGATTAGGTTGATAGGTCGCAGGTGGAAGCGCCGCGAGGCGTGCAGCCGAGCGATACTAATCGGCCGTGCGACTTGACCGGATTATTTTCTGAGGATTCCACACATCGCGCGCGACACAGAAGATATGGAATCCTTAGGTGGGTCGATCGAGCAACACAGACGAATGGCTTCCTGCACGATTTCGGATATGAAGTTGTCGGCGAACTGACCGACTTTCGGTCGGCAATCCGCCCAAATGACGGCGGACAAGCGCCAATCGATTTCCGGTGACTGTGGCGAGGGGGAAACACCCGTTCCCATTCCGAACACGGCAGTTAAGCCCCTCAGCGTCGATGGTACTGCCTCTGAGAGGGGGTGGGAGAGTAGATCGTCGCCGGGATTAATTTAAACGCCTTCCGTCACCTGACGGAGGGCGTTTGTTCTGATTGCCTCGTCCGGAGACCGACATTTATATACACCGATGATCCGCATCGACTACGACCGTCAGAGACTGACGGCATTCTGCGTGCGCAATCACATCCGGCGATTGGCGTTCTTTGGTTCGGTGACGCGCGACGACTTCGGGCCCGGCAGCGATGTTGACGTACTCGTCGAATTCGCGCCGGGGAAAACACCGGGCCTGGCATTCTTTCGCATGCAGGACGAATTGTCGGAATTGCTGGGTCGACGGGCTAACCTGAATACCGTCGGGTTTCTCGGTCCGTACTCTCGTGAGCAGGTGATCCACGAATCGGTACCGGTGTATGACGCGGCATGACGACACAGCGAGCATGCGCCACATGCTTGATCTCGCCCGCGAGGCCATTGTCATCGCTCGCGGTAAGACCAAGTCGGATTTGCTGACCGACAGGAAGTTCGGTCTCGCTGTCACACGCCTCCTGGAGATTATCGGCGAGGCGGCCGTTTGAGTTTCGTCAGCAACGCGCCAGAAATACGAACTCATTGAATGGCGAGGCGCCATCGCTATACGTAACCGACTGATCCATGGATACGATGAAACTGACTAAGACGTCCTGTGGAAAATCGTGACCGATGATTTGCCGCCGCTCATAGTCGAGCTCGAACGAATCCTCGACCGTTGAGCAAGAACCGTCGGTCGGGACGACTGTGCTTCTGACATGATGTGGAAAGGAGATCGATCGCATGCCCAGATTCATGATCGAAGTTCCCCACGAAGAGAGTGTCTCCGCCTGCCTGCGCGCAATCGAGGTCTTTCTGCAGACCGGCTCGCATTTTCTCACCAATGCCGATTGGGGCTGTGCCGAAAACGTTCACAAGTGCTGGTTCCTCCTGGATGCCGACAGCCGCGAGGAGGCGCTCATGGTGGTCCCGCCCGCCTACCGCCCGGTCGCCACTATCATCGAGGTCAGCAAGTTCAACATGAAGCAGGTCGAAGAGATGAAGAAAGAGCACCGGATCTGATTCTTGCGCAGCACCAATCCGTAATTCACGAGTGAATTGTGACGCTGTACGAAGTGTTACTCGCCTACCTGCAACAGTGGGGGCAAGTCTTACTCACCATCGCGATCGCTGTCGGCGGATGGATGGTCGCGTTCTGGGTCTCAAACAGGCAGGTGCGAAAGACATTTGAGAGATCCGCGAGACTGGCTGATAAACAAGCGAAGTGCGAAATGTCGATGACCGCTGCTGATGAAATGATCAAGTCACTAAGAGAGATGGAACGCGCTTACGGCGACTTCGTGGAGTGGATCTCCACGCGCAGTGCTGTATTGAAGTGGGAGGCGTCAAAACTGTCAATTCCTGTACGGTCACTTGCCGACTTCCAAAAAGAAACAGTGGAAAGATGGAGATCAACAGTTTCCGCGGGCACCGCATGCGGGCAAACATTCGAATCGAGACAAGTCATCCTCAATCGGTTCCTCCCCTTCCACGACAAACTCAGCAGTGTGAACCTTAGGTTCATTGAGTCGATCGGAGCATTATTTCCGCTCCTGTCTCCGAGGGCAGCGAAAGACTGGGACGCGCTGAAGGATCAGTTAGGGCAACTCAAGGAATTGAGCTGGGATGTCACCTGCTATACTCATGATTTCATTGTGGGTCTGCAGAATGAGTTTCACTCGCCCCTGTATGGTTACCTGATTCCAAGGAGACAGCCGACCGATCCTAGGTACAAAGTCCTCTCCGTCGATCTTGCCTCATTTACTGGAATTGACAAAGAGTCGTAATGTCTCTTGGGTTTCAAACCGCCATCTTACAATCGTCGGGCCGATACGTCAGCGCAGCGTAGTTTATGCTGAACACGAATTCGTTGACTAACTGTGAGTGACTACAGATCCTACCGCCACTGTAGCACAAAAGGAGCGCCTGCATGTCGATCCATCTGATTCGCCGGTTTTTGATTGCGCTTTCGCTGGTCGCGTTTTTCGGGTGCGCTGGGACGGCCTACGTTGTTGTCGATCCTCCCGCGGCGAAAGAAGAAGTCCAACCGGCCCGCCCCGGGCCGCGTGCGGTTTGGATCCCGGGACACTGGAAGTGGCACAAAGGGCAGTATGTCTGGGAAGGCGGGCATTGGGCCAAGAAGGCCAAGGGAGCTTGGGTCGCCGGCCATTGGGACAAACGTCCGCGCGGCTGGGTCTGGGTCCCGGGGCATTGGAGAAAGTAGCGAGTGCGGGCTGCTGCTACTCCACCTCACCTTCGCGCAGAGCTATCGCGACCCGCACACGAGTGCAAAAAGCCCCCGGCAGTGACTCCGGGGGCTGACTCATTCCGGTACGGATCAGTTCACTCCTGCGAGTCTGCCGGCTCCGGCGGCGGCACATACTCCGGCACCCGGTTGGGAATCGCCGGGATACTGCGCAGGTAGGCATAGACCGCCTTGAGATCATCCTCGGGCAGCGATGCGAGATTCATCCACGGCATCGGCGGCATGATCGGATGCCCGGCGCCCATGTGCTGGCCCGATTTCATCGCCTGGAGAAACATCTCCTCTGTCCAAATTCCCATTCCTGTATTGGTGTCCGGAGTGAGGTTGGGGGCATACGTGATTCCCCAGGGCCCCGCGAACGCCGTGATCGTCATCGCGCCCACCCATCCCCACGGGCTGTTGCCCAAGTCGGGCGGTGTCGGCATCACCATGTCCTGCGGGTGGCCCGAGAGCATGCGGCTCATGTCGGGTGCGAAACCTTGACCACCCATGACCCATGGCGTGTGACATCCATTGCAGTCGCCGATGCACCAGGAACTCGCCCCGCTTGACTGTGTCCGGTACGCTCCGCTACTGGGCCTGAGTCGACGCCAAGGCGACGTAGACAATGAGCAATCCGACGAACGTGCCGGCGCGCAGTCCGACACGAGACCGAGGGAGCGTCTTACAGGTGGACTTTTGAGTATTCATTTTGTTCTGATCCTCCCATTTTGCGGCGGATTATGAGAGATCGCGATCGACTATTACAAGTGAATTGTTTGACCGCTTGCCAGTATTTGGCGACCCTTCGGGCAGTGGTCCCATCGGTCACAGGGGAGGATGTGGCGTCATGAACACCGATCCATTGAGCTGGGCCGACTATCGTCCGTGGCTGCGCGCCGTCCTCGATGAGTACGCGCGGGCGATACGTGACCTCGAAGGAGTTCTAAAACCCGTGACCCCCGACCGCTATGTCGCACGGACCGAACTCTCCGATGAAGAGTTTCCGTCGATGCGGGAGATCATGTGGCATGTCATCGGCGCCGCCAACCGCTATGTCGACTACATCAATGACGCCCTCGACAAAACCGACCGCGGCATGCAAAAACACGAGTATGCCTTCGAATCGACACAGGCAGCGGCCGCATCGCTCGGGACTGCTTTCGGACGGATGGTCGAGGTTCTGGGCAGGGTGCGCGACAAAACCGACGAAGATCTCCAGCCCATTGTCTTTCGTACCCGGTGGGGTCAGAATTATGATATCGAGCAGATGCTGGAGCATGCCATCGTGCACATCCTGCGTCATCGCCGCCAGCTCGAGCGCTGGCTGGTCGCCGCACCGGCATAGCCACCCGGTCGTCGATGCGATGCATCCGGCACGGGCCGCCGATTGTACCTCTCCTTGCGCGGGCACCCAACCTGCGTATAATCGTTGCGGGCCTGCATCACCGGGCCCCACAGGACAATGGGCCGACCGCTACGTGTCATAGCTGCGCTGATCGTTGTGGCCTCCGCCGTGCTGGGTGGAGTGCTCATCGGTGCGCGTCTGGGCGGGATCGACGACCCCCTTGGCCAGGAGACCCCGACGTCTGAGCCGGGTGCGGGAGACTCAAACTCTTTACCGATCGACGCGTCTCCGCCGTTGCTGCTGAACGGCGCAGACCGCAGAGTCGGCTTCGGTGAAGTCGCCGCCGCCGTGGCGCCCGCAGTCATCAATATCTCCTCGGAACGCATCATCACAACGCAACGCCGTGTCCCGACACCGTTCGGATGGGACCCCTTCTTTGAGTTCTTCGGGCAGCGCTGGCAGACCGTGCCGCAGCAGCGCCGTCAACAATCGCTGGGCTCCGGGGTCATTGTCGCCGATTCCGGGGTCATTCTCACCGCCAATCATGTGGTCGAAGGCGCGCGCGAGATCATGGCCGTGCTTCCCGACGGCCGCAGTGTGGCCGCGAAGCTGCTGGGCAACGATCCGGCCACGGATGTCGCGGTCCTTAAGGTTGATGCCGCCGATTTGCCCTCGGTCCCGCTGGGCAATTCCGACTCCGCGCGGATCGGCGATGTCGTTCTGGCGTTCGGCAATCCGTTCGGGCTCGGCCAGACCGTGACGATGGGCATCATCTCGGCGACCGGCCGCTCGTCCGTCGGGCTGGTCGACTATGAAAACTTCATACAGACCGATGCGGCGATCAATCCGGGGAATTCCGGCGGCGCACTGGTCGATGTGCAAGGACGTCTGATCGGAATCAACACCGCCATTTTTTCGCGCTCCGGCGGCTACCAGGGGATCGGGTTTGCCGTGCCGATCAACATGGCGCGCTCGGTCATGGATGGCATTCTCAGCACCGGATCGATCACACGCGGCTGGGTGGGTCTGTCCTACCAGGATATCGATGAGGCCATGGCCCGCGCGCTGGGATTGCCGAGCACGCAGGGCGCGCTGATCAACGACATCACCAGCGGCAGCCCCGCCGCCGATGTCGGATTGGAGCGCGGCGATGTCGTCGTCAGCTTCGATGGCCAACCGGTCGCCAATTCCGCCCAATTGCGGCGGCTGATCGCCCTGGGGCGCATCGGGCAGTCGGTCGAAATCGTCGTGTGGCGCGACGGACGAGAAGACAAACGCCAGCTCACCGTCGAGTCGTACGAAACCGAGTTGGAACTGTCCGAGGAAATCAGCCACGGTACGCCATTGGAGGGATTGGTCGTCGAAGAGCTTGATGCCGCTGGCGCCGGGCGCATCGGCCTGCGTGCCGACACACGTGGTGTAATCATCAAAGACATCGTCCCCAACTCGCCCGCCGATCGCGCCGGATTTCGGATCGGCGATGCCATCCTCGAGATCAATCGCGAGTCGGTCGTGGGCGTATCGAACTTCCGGCGGCTCGTCGAACGCATCGGCGACCGACCGGCCGTGATGCTGCTTTCGCGCGACGGCCGATTGTACTACCTTTCATTCCCGACATGACTCCCCGGCAGACAATTCTCCGGCTCGTCCGGCACTGCAGCGCGGCCTTGACAGCCGCGATTGTCGTGGCCGTTTTCCCCGGATGCCGAAGTGAACAGCAGCAGACAGCGCCGGAACCGAAGCCGCAGGTCATCATTCCGGAGAAGCCCGAACCCCGCGATGAGAAAGTCGAGTGGGTGACGCGCAAACCCGGCTGGCCGGACACCTTGCGATTCACCGCCGACGAATCCGGCGAGATTCATCAGGACGATTTTTTGTTGCGGCTTTACGTGGTGCCGATGAAAATGCTCCACGCAGCCGACAAAGTGCCGGAGAAACCGCTCTGGTCGCGTATCGACATGACCATCCGTCCCGTTCCCGACTGGAAGACAGCGATGACGCTGCGAATGGATTCTGTCGTGTACTTCGACCCGGTGCGATCGGTGCGCATACCGGCGCTGCCGATGCTCTCGTCGGCGCGCCACTATGATGGGTGGACCGTTCGGACCGAATTTACCAACAATGCGGTCGTCATAGTAGACCCGCCATTGGACGAAGGGCAGCCGCTGGAGCCGACAGTTTATTTCACGTGGGATGACAAGACGTTCATCATCAAGGTCAAGCCGATCCCCGTAACCTTTATTCGTGGCGTCCGGGAGCCGGGCACCCCAACGCCCCGTTGGGTCCCCGATTCGATCAAACGTTCATCGGACGGTACCTAAAAGGCTGATGAAAAACTCCAGGAAGTGCAGAAGAGCCAGCTTTGTCATGCTGAGCGGAGCGAAGCATCTGCTGTTTTTCTCCTATGGGGCAGAAAGCAGACTCTTCGCTTCGCTCAGGGTGACAGACTGCGTTGTGGCGATCACGGTGGTTTTTTCAGCAACCTGCTAAGCGCTCTGTGTGATGACCCCGCTCGTGCGCGAGAATTTGCGGATTTCCTTGTCCGAACCCGGCAAGGGGGTCCATGTCGTGCGCGTCGATGGCCGTGTCGATGCGATCACGGCGCCGGAATTGGATGGCGTTCTCGGATCATTGATCGGCCGCGGCGACCGGCGTCTCGTCATCGATCTCGCCGGCGTCAACTACATCTCCTCGGCCGGATGGGGAATCTTCGTCTCTCGGCTGCGGGCGGCCCGCGATGGCGACGGCGACATCGTCCTGGCGCGGATGACACAACCGGTGCGCAGCGTGTACGATCTGCTGGAATTCGACGGACTGTTGCCGACGGCGCAGAGTCTCGAGGCGGCGCAGGGGAGGTTTAACGCTGGCCGTATCGAGTCGACGCCTCCCGCAGTGCTCGCCGAATCCCGCGAAGAATCCATCGAATCGACGTCCGCCCCGGATTCATGGGATGCCGCGCTGGTGCGCTTGGTGCTGGAAGACCCGTTTTATTCGATCGGAGAACTGCGGACGCGACTGGCTGAGTTGGGTCACACAGGGCACGGCCGACTTTCGATCTTTCGCGCCCTTTGGATACGGCGCCTGTGGCGTCCTCGTCAACGATTCAGTCACTACCGTCGTCACCGTCGTCCGATGATTTAGAGTCCACGCTCCATGAGCGGCCAACCTCCTGATCACAGACGCGGCGGCGACCCCGCCCCATCCGATGCGCTCAGCACGCTCCGCCGGTGGCTGGCGCTGGATTCGCTCGAAGAGATTTGCACGCGCGCCTTTCCGGTATTGCAGGAACATATGGGAGTCGAATCACTGGTCGTCGTCGAGTTACACGGTCGGCGTGTGGTGAGATGGTCGGGCCATGTGGGCGAGACGGCCGACCCGACGATGATTCAACAGATTGAGGAGGTCATTGGGCGCGGCTCCGCCGAGTCGAGGGATGGCCTTGCCGGATCACAGACAGCGGCGACCGCGGACATTCCCGAGATTTTGTCGGCAACGGGCCTGAATCACCTGCAGCGGCTGCAGAGCGGAAGCGCCACCATATTCGATATCGGGTGGCGTGGAGCGCCGCACGTGCCCGATGACGCTCACGGCTATTGGCGCTCGTTCGAATTGAGTCTTGAAAATCTGGCCCGGCGCGATGCCCTTCTGGAGCTTTCGCACATCGATCCGGTCACACGCGTCTACAACCGACGACACTTCAATCAACGCATTCACGAAGAATTGCAGCGTGCCAAGCGTTACGGTCGGCCGCTCTCGCTGGTGTTGCTCGATCTGGATCGTTTTAAGCTGCTGAACGACACCCATGGCCACCAGGCGGGTGACATCATCCTGCGCTATATCGGGCAGTCGATTCGGCGCTCGGTCCGGGCCATCGACATCTTGTGCCGCATCGGCGGAGACGAGTTTGCCGTACTGATGCCCGATACCGACATGGATAGCTGTTGCGCGCTGGCCGAGCGACTGCGGGATTTGACCTCGACCCGATCGATCACGGTCGGCCCCGCCGGATCCTCCGTCACGGTCTCCGCGTCCGTGGGAGCGGCGACTTTTCCCCGTCACGCCGATAGTCCGGAACGTGTCCTGTGGTGTGCGGATATGGCGCTATTGGCGGCCAAGCACGCAGGAGGCGCGCGCAGTGCCTACTTCGACCCGGCGCTGCACTCGACGGGCTGCGCCCGGGATGGTGAGAGCGAAAGACATTCCGATGCCACACGGAAACAAACCGATAGGACGCAATCTTCGTAGGTGATGGAGATGTTCGGATCCGCCAAACCATCGACTGACGCAGGGAATTGATGCCGACCAGACCCACAGAGACTCAGGACTCCCGTACAACGCAGCCGTCGCCGATTCGGTCGCGTGTCGTTGCGGTCAAAACGACGCCCGGCACCGTGTTGAACGACTATCGCCGGCTGCTGGACTTAGTCGGTGTGACCGACGGCATCTCGCGTGAGATCGACACACTGCTCAAACTGAACCTGTCGTGGACCAAGTACTTTCCGGCGTGCTCCTCGCAGCCGTGGCAGGTTGAGGGTGTGGTCCGTGCATTGATCGACTACGGGTACGACCGGCGGCGTCTGATCCCGATCGAAAACAAGACCGTCGTGACCGAGCCGGTCGAAGGCGCGATCAACAACCGCTGGTTGCCGGTCCTGAAGCACTACGGTCTCGATTTTACGCCGCTGCCCAGCGTCGAGTGGATGACCTATACCTTCGAGTCGCCGCTGTTGATGCTCAACCAGATTTTCCCGAACGGAATCGAGATTCCCCGGATGTACGCCGGCAAGCAGATCATCCATCTGCCGACGGTCAAGACCCACGGTCACTCGATCACCACCGGCGCGATCAAGAATGCCTTCGGCGGGCTGCTTAAAGAGGTTCGGCATTACGCACACAAGCACATCCATGAAGTGCTGGTCGACCTGGTCATGATGCAGAGAGAACTGCATCCGAAAGTATTGGCCGTGATGGACGGCACGGTCTGCGGCGACGGCGCCGGACCGCGCACGATGATCCCGCGCGCGGGCAATGTCCTGCTGGCGTCGTTCGACTCCGTCGCCATCGATGCGGTTGCGGCGCGCGTCATGGGCTTCGAGCCGCTGTCGATTCCCTATCTGCGCATGTGCCACGAACGCGGGCTGGGCGTCGCTGATCCCGATGCAATCGATCTGATCGGCGATGATATCCGCGAGCTCAATCTCGGATTCCGGACCAAACGCTCACTGGTCATCTGGGGCGATCAGATGCTCCGACGCGGACCCTTGCGTTTTTTGGAAAAAGTCGCCTTGCACTCGCCGCTCGTCGTGTGGGCGCCTTTTGCCTCCAATGTATACCACGACTGGATGTGGTATCCCACCATCGGCCAAAAACTGATTCGCCAGTTCCGCAAAACCGAATGGGGCGCGTTGTGGGACGACTACAAGAACCGGTACCGGGATTCTGAGTAGCGCGACGAGCCGCTCGTCCATGACGTCCGAATTCAACAAAAGCGTCGTGATTATCGGGGCTTCCAACGATCGCCGCAAGTTCGGCAACAAGGCGGTGCGCGCCTATCGGTCGCTGGGCTGGACGGTCTACCCGGTCAACCCGAAGGAGCGCTTGATCGAGGATTTGCGTGCTTATCGTGCTCTGGCGGATGTCCCGCGGCCGGTCGACCGCGTCTCGATGTATGTCCCGCCTGCTGTTGGCATGACGCTGCTGGAGGATCTCGCCGCACTGGAACCCGACGAGGTGTTCTTCAATCCCGGCTCCGACTCCCCTGAAGTAATCGACTGCGCCAAAGGGGTGATGCTGCCGGTCGTGGCCGCCTGCTCGATTGTCGATATCGGCCTGTCGCCGTCGCAATTCCCCGACGCCTGAGCAATCCACGACACCTGTTGCTCTCCAGCACGAGAATCCCGTGAACAGTCATCCTCGCTTCGCACTGCGGTGCGGACTGTGCGGACGGTCGCATGATCCGGCCGTCGTGCAGCGTCTCTGCGCCGATTGTCAGCGTCCCTTGGTTGTGGAGTATGAGTTGAGTCGCGCCCTGGGCCACGCGATCAGATCAGGGCTGTCAGCCCGGCCCCACTCGCTTTGGCGTTACGCCGATGTGCTCCCCATTCGGAATCCTGAGAACGCTGTCACTTTGGGAGAAGGTGCGACGCCGTTGGTGCGTTCAGAACGGTTGTGTCGACGCCTCGGCATCGACGAATTGTGGATTAAAGACGAATCACAGAATCCAACCGGGTCATTTAAGGCCCGCGGGATGAGCGTTGCGATTACACGCGCCGTCGAGCTGGGCGTTCGGCGGTTTTGTCTGCCGTCGGCCGGAAATGCCGGAGGCGCCGCCGCAGCGTATGCTGCAAAGGCGGGATGCGAAGTGCGCGTCTTTCTGCCGGCGGATTCCGGAGAGGCATTCTTTGCCGAGTGCCGCGCTCATGGCGCGCAGGTGGTCGCCGTCGACGGGACCATTGCCGATTGCGCAGCGCAGATGCGCTTGGAATGCAATCCGAATGAGTGGTTTGATCTCTCGACGCTCAAGGAGCCGTTCCGATTGGAAGGCAAGAAAACTATGGGATACGAGCTCTGGGACGACTTGGGAGGTCAACTGCCCGATGTCATCGTCTATCCCACCGGCGGCGGCACCGGTCTGATCGGCATGTGGAGGGCGTTCGGCGAAATGCAGCAGTTGGGATGGATCGGCGACGAGCGCCCCAGAATGGTCTCCGTACAGGCCGTCGGCTGCGCCCCGATTGTCAATGCGTTCGAGTCCGGCTCCGAGTTTGCGAGTCCGGTCAGCAATCCTTCGACATCCGCCCTCGGTTTGCGTGTCCCCTCGGCCATTGGTGACTTTCTGATTCTGCGCGCAATCCGTCAATCCCGCGGCTGGGCCGTGGCCGTCACCGAAGAGCAGTGGGCCGAGGGCCAGTCATGGCTTGCGTCCGACGCGGGGTTATTCGCCTCGCCCGAAGGCGGCGCCGCCGTCGCGGGGCTCTACCAGGCGGTCGCCAGGGCAAAGGTGAGCTCGACGGACCGTGTCGTCGTATTCAACACCGGGTCGGGATTCAAATACCCTCCATCCGTGCACCCACGCGCGCCAAGTAGCCGTACGTAGCTCCCCGCATTCCCACAGTCAACGCCACGGTCGCCGGCGTCGATATAACTACTATAAGGACGCCACCGTGTCGTTGTCCATGTGGGGGGAGAAAACTTGTGCTCATAGATCCGGACGGAACCAGTCGGCGGCCCGAAGTGTCCATCGTTGTGCCGATGCACAACGAGTCGGCGAATCTGCCCGATCTGATCACGCAGCTCGGCGACGCGGTGAGTGCTTTCTGTCGCTCCTTTGAAATCGTCGCGGTGGATGACGGTTCGACCGACGACACGCTGGCCCATCTGAACGGCGCCGCCGCTCACGGTGCGCCGCTGCGAATCGTTACCTATCGCACCAATCGCGGCCGGGGATATGCGCTGCGACGCGGGTTTGCCGCTGCGAACGGAGACATCGTCGTCACCATCGATGCCGACCTGAGTTATGCCCCATCACACATTCCCGCCATGCTCCGCACGTTGGCGGAACATCCCGAAGCCGACTTTGTCGTCGGCTCACCGTATGCCAGAGGCGGCGGTACCAGAAACGTTCCCACCGGACGGCTGCTTTTGTCACGCTGGGGCAATCGCGTGCTCGGACTGGCGATGCCCGGCAAGCTGACGGCGGTCACCGGAATCCTGCGCGCCTACCGGCGGCCGGTGCTCGAAGGGCTCGACTTGGAATCCAACGGCAAGGAGATTCATCTCGAGATCGTCTCGAAGGCGCTGGCGGCCGGATTTGTGCCGGTCGAAATGCCGGCGGTACTGACCGGACGGCGCCGTGGCAACTCGAAATTCTTGTTTCGCGCGACCGTTGCGTCGCATCTGATCTTTTCATTCTACGAACGGCCCGTGCTGCTGTTCGGACTCATCGGCGCCCTGTTTATCGGCGTCGGATTGGGCAGCGGGTTACACCTGATCGCGCTCTGGCAATCGGGGACCTTGAATCCCACGCGTCCCCTCGTTTCGCTCACCGTCATCCTGCTGGTGGCAGGGCTCCAGATTCTGCTGTTCGGGTTTCTGGGTTCGCAGATTGTGCAGGTGCGGCGCGAGTTGTTTCGCATGCAGAAGCATCTCAAATCGCCTCGACAGCAGGCGCAGGTCTCCCGGCCCGCTCCTTCAGAAAATCCCGACTCACCGGTTGTTCACGGCGCAGGTCGGACACCGGCCCCGGTCTGACTCAGCCGTTTCCCATGCGCATCCTGCTGATCAGCAATCGCTATCCGACAAGCGTCGATGACACGGCGTCGCCGTTTGTGCCGCACTTTGTCGACGCGTTGCGCGCCGGCGGTGCCGCGGTCGATGTCCTCACTCCCCAATACAATGACACAGCGGACACCGATCCCGAAGTCCATCGCTTCGCCACCGGGGCGACCGACCCGATCGGCTCCTGGTCGATGTCCAACCCGCTTTTTCCGATACGACTGATGCGGTTCATCCGTCGCGGTTTGGCATTGGGTGAGCGACTCTGCCAGACCAGCACGTATGGCCACATTCTCGCGCTCTGGGCACTGCCGTCGGGGCACTTTGCCCGTGCCTTGTCTCGACGGTATCGCATCCCGTATTCCGTCTGGTGTCTGGGATCGGACATCTATTCCTGGGCACGACGCCCACTGGTCCGCATGCAGATTGCCGGGGTTCTCGGAGACGCGGTTTCGGTCTACGGCGATGGCGAAGACTTGTGCAAACGTGCCCAAGCGCAGTTTGGCATCACGTGCACATATCTTCCGTCGTTTCGCCCGTTGCCTGTCATCACACGAACGCGCCCCATCCGTGCCACCGATGCACCGAAGTTTCTGTATCTGGGACGCATTCATCGCGCCAAGGGAGTCTTCGATCTGTTCAAGGCATTCGAGATGGTCCGCGGGACACTCCCGTTGGCGACACTGCGCTACATCGGCGAGGGACCGGCGGCGCACGAACTGTCCGCGGGAATCGGCCTGTCGCATGTATCGGGGGCGATTCGCTTTGATGGTCGTGTCGGACACGATGGCGTCATCGACGCGCTCGCCTCATCCGACTGTGTCGTCATTCCGACCAAATCCGATAGTCTGCCGCTGGTGTTTTCCGAGGCGGTACAAGCCGGGACGCCGGTCATCGGCACCGATGTCGGCGACTTGGGATGCTTCATCCGCCGTTACCGGGTCGGCGCGGTGGCGCCGTCGGCGACTCCGCGTGATTTGGCCGACACGATGCTGCAGATGGCGCGTCTCCCGGTCTTCGATCATGCCGGGCAATCGCGTCTCATCGACGACCTGTCGCCCGCTCGTGCCGCCCGGCTGTTCTGTAAGCGATCCCTCGGTTTGACGCCCTCCGACACGCATCGTTTGGCACAGCCCCGAATCAGTCGATCTGCGAAGGTGGCACGATCGTCGGCAATCCATTAGATTCGCGCGCAACGTTTGGGGAGTGGCCAAGCGGTAAGGCGTCCGGCTGTTAACCGGAAGAGCGCAGGTTCGAATCCTGCCTCCCCAGATGATCCGCAGAAATTCCCCAGACCCGGCGATCATCGGGTTCATACAGGGATGCAGCGACATCGGCTGCACGCCGATAATTCTATAGATGGGGATGAATGCAGACTCCGTAATCCGCTCGCTGCCGGCGGCCCATGAACCGGCGACCGCGGGCACCGGCGACCCACAGCGCGCGCGCAACTCGACCCCGGTCGGCAGCGCCGCAGCCGCTCAGCATCAACGCTTCGACCGCTACTGGGCCACCCGCGAGCTCCGTTCACTCGATGCGCGAACACGGTTGCGCATCGGCATCGTCGAACACATGCTGACCCATGCCTCCGGGAGTCTGCTTGATGTCGGCTGCGGACGCGGCGCAACCTCGGCGCACTTCGCGCAATTGGGCCATGCCGTAACCGCCATCGATATCTCGCCGCAGGCCCTCGAATGGACCCGCCGCCAGCATCCGTCGGTGCGGACACATTTGGTCGATCTGGAGTGCGACAGTCTCAGCGGGCGCTTTGACGCTGTCGTCTGCCTTGAGGTCTTACAACAAGTCCGCAACCCTGTCGATGTGCTGTCGGGGCTGGCAGGCGTGACCGCCGCCGCCGGCGATCTGATTGTGAGTCTGCCCAATGAGTTTCACCTGCGTCGGCGGTTGCAGATTCTGGCGGGGTCCGTCGATTTCGGCGGTATCGACGATACGCACATCAAACTCTACAACGTCGCTGAGCACCGTCGCCTCTTCGAACGCTGCGGCCTGCGCGCCGTCGCGTCGGCTCAGCAATCGATCATCCCGCCGCGATGGCTCGATGGAGGGCCCCACCGCGCCGCCAACGCTCTGGCACGGATGCTGCCGGGACTGCTGGCGTTGTCGGTCGTTTATCGTCTCGTCCCGGCGGTCGGGACGCGCACACCATGAGTGCGACCGCTGCCGCCGCACCGTCGGTCACCCGCGTCAACGACGACGCCGGGACATTCTCCGAACGCTTTCCCATTCTCTTTGATCCGGGCGGACGGTTGCAGAAGGCCGACAAAGTAGTTGCCGTTCTCTCAGACTACTTCGGTCCGTCGGCGTCTGAAATCTCCGCATTGGACATCGGCTGCTCGACCGGCATCATGACGTGCCGGTACGCCCAGAGATTCGGACGCGTCGTCGGGATCGATACCGACGCGGTGGGAGTCCAGTATGCCCGTCGATTCGCCGAACAGGCGGGATTTTCCTCGGATCAGGTGGCATGTGAAGTTGCCGATGGATGCAATCTGCCCTTCGACGATAACTCATTCGACGCCGCCGTTTGCAATCAGGTCTACGAGCACGTCGACGACCATCAGGCGCTGATCAACGAGATCTTCCGTGTTCTCCGTCCCGGCGGCGCGTGCTATTTCGGCTGCGGCACGCGCCATGTCCTGATCGAGGGCCACTACAAGCTGCCGCTGTTGTCATGGCTGCCGCGACCGGTGGCCGATTGGTACATGGCGGCGGCCGGAAGGAACGCACGGTACGACGTTACGCTGCTGTCCTACAGAAACCTCAGAAAGCTGGTGCGGCCGTTTGCCGTTGTCGATTACACGATCGACATCATCAAGCGCCCGGAACGCTACGCCGAGGGCCATCGCGGACCAATCCGTCGATTCGTATCGCGCTGGCCGGCATGGTTGCTTCAGGCGATTCTGCCGATTGTCCCTATCCATGTATGGGTCTTGGTCAAGCCGGATGGCCGAAGCGCATGGGCTGCATCATTTGGACACCGGCACGAGCAGGCGTTGGCAATAGCAGCCGGAAACGAGGACCAAGATGGATCTGAGCGTTCTTGAAGCATACCCGGCGTTTGCCTGGAGTCTGGTTGTTTTCCTTGGGCTGGTCTTCGGCAGCTTCACGACCGTCCTCGTGCATCGATTGCCGCGCAACGAATCGATCTTCCGTCCGCGTTCGAAGTGTCCCTCATGCGGCCGGTCCATCGCCTGGTACCACAATATCCCGGTTGTCTCATGGGCATTTCTGCGGGGGCGATGCGGGTTCTGCGGCACGGGGATTTCGTGGGTGTATCCCGCCATCGAGCTGGCGTGTGCCGCGCTCTTTGCTGTGTTCTACCTGCGTTACGGCGTCACCACGACAACACTCGCCTTCTGGTATCTCTCCGTCACGCTGCTGGCGGCGTTTGTCATCGATGTCCGCGAACGAATCATCCCCAACACGCTGACCTATCCCGGCGTGGTGGTGGGTATTCTCTTCGCCATCATCTCACCGCATATCATCTGGTGGCAATCATTGCTGGGGGCTGCTGTCGGCCTGTTCGGGTTTATGGGAGTGGCATACCTCGGGACACTGCTGTTTAAGAAGGAGAGTCTGGGCGGCGGCGACATCAAGCTGGCGGCAGTTTTGGGGGCATTCCTCGGCGCAGAAAAGTTGGTGCTGGTGTTGATCGTCTCCGCGGTCGTCGGGCTGGTCGCCTCGGTGGCCGCAATGGCCGTTTCACCCGCCCTGCGACGTGACCGCGTAATCCCCTTCGGGCCGTTCCTGGCCATTGCCGCGGTTGTCGCAGCGGTGGCCGGCGACCGGATTATCGCCTTGTATCTCAGTTATGTGATGCGTTCAGCGGGCTGAGTCGGAGTGGCGTGATGACGGCACCCTCAACCCGTGGACTCCGTGTGCCGTCCCCGACGGCACGTCGAACGGCGACCCTTAACGCTCGCGTTTGTACTTGCTGTGACACGATTTGCAGCGCTTCGGGTTCTTTTGGTATCCGCGTTCGGCGAAGTAGTCCTGGGCGGATACCGGAAAGACGAATTCCTCTCCGCATTCCTTGCAGATCAGTATCTGGTGCTTCCGTTCCTTGGTCTGCATACTTCCCCCCGGTGAATATGACGGCAACGGCATACCCGTGTTCTCACTGCTGCCGGAAACACCGACGCCGAAGCTTCTCATAGGCGCTGGACAAACCATGCCCTTGTCAGTGACCGGATGTCACTGACGAGTTAAAACCGGTACTCGGACGACGCAGCCGATCCCACGCAGTTGCGCGTCTGCCGTCCCCCCCTCTTGGAGACGGCCGCGGACTGCGCCGCAAAGATTTAACAATCGCGTTTCCTGTCAAGATCAAAATCGGCGCCCGCCGGATTAGTGTCGGCCTTAGTTGCGCGTGTAATCGATCTCGTATCGCTTCAGCTTTTCAAACAACGTGGTATAGTCAATCTGCAGGATCTCGGCCGTTCTCCGCTTGTTTCCGCGGGTTTCCCGGAGCACGCGCAGGATCGCGGCCCGTTCGGCGAGCATCTGGGCATGGCTGCCGATTTCCTTCAAACCGGCCCCCTCGCGAAGCTGGATTTCCTGATCGCTCGGGATACGGATGGCCAGGTGCTCGGGGTTGATGTAACGCCCCTCGCACAGAATGACCGCGCGCTCGACCGTATTCTCCAGTTCACGGACATTCCCCGGCCAGTTGTAGCGATCCATCAGCTTCTGGGCTTCCTGCGACACTTTCTTGTGGGGCTTCTTCATTTCGTCACAGAACTTGGCCACGAAGTACTCGGCCAGCTTGGCAATGTCCTCGCGACGGTCCCTGAGCGGGGGAACCTGAATCGGGAACACCGACAACCGGTAAAACAAGTCCTCGCGGAAACGCTTCCTGGCGATGGCGCCCTTCAGATCGACATTGGTCGCGGCGATCACACGGACGTTGACGCTGATCTGCTTGTTGCCGCCCAGGCGCTCGAACGTCTTCTCCTGAAGGAAGCGCAGCAGCTTGGCCTGCAGCGCCATGTCGAGATCGCCGACTTCATCCAGAAAGACCGTCCCCCCATCGGCGATCTCGAACTTGCCCAATTTCAGCTTGTGCGATGATGTGTAGGCGCCCTGCTCCGAACCAAACAACTCGTTTTCGAGCAACTCATGCGGAATGGCGGCGCAATTGATCGTGATGTACGGCTTCTCTTTGCGATTGGAGAGTTGATGCACTGCCGCGGCGAAGAGCTCCTTACCGGTGCCGCTCTCCCCAAGGAAGAGCACGGTTGTCTCTGAGGCAGCTACCTTCTTGACCAGCTTTTCGACCTCTAACATCGTTGGCGCGTTACCGATGATATGGTTGTAGCCCATCCTGTCGGCCAACTCTTTGCGCAACAACGTGTTCTCGGCCATCAGCCGGCGATTTTCCAGCGCGCGGCCGATCAGGACATTCAGATGATCGGGATCGAATGGCTTCGTCAGAAAATCGTAGGCCCCCAGCTTCATCGCCTGCACCGCGGCCTCGATGGTGCCGAAGGCACTCATGACGATGACCGCCGTCTCGGGATCCGCTCCCTTAATCGCCGAGAGGACCTCCAGTCCGTCCATCTCCGGGAGTTTCAGGTCGGTTAATACAAGATCGAAACGGCTGCTTTTGGTCTTCTCAATGGCCGAATGCCCGTTGCGTGCGACCTCAACGTCGTGCCCGTTGGAGGTCAATGCATCGCAGAGCATCTTGCGAACTGAATCTTTATCATCAACGACAAGGATGGATGACATGAATTCCCCCAAATCGCTTGCCCCCCAATCTTATCGGACAATTTCCACCTTTCATTACCTGCCAACGGGGAGTCCGGGCCATGCTTGTTCGGGAAAGTCGGATGTTGTACTATTGCCGCTCGTCCCGGCCCATTGCCTGGCTTGGACTAAGGAGGGACCATGAAGGTCAAGTCATACCAGCAGAACGGGGTGGAAATCGTTGAACCGCACGGAAAATTCTTAGGCGGTCCCGACACCGGCGAGTTGGATGAAAAGCTCTACTCGCTGCTGGGACGTCAATGCAAGAAGGTCATCATCGATCTGGGGCATGCCGACTGGATCAATTCCTCGGGGCTCGCCATCCTGATCCACCACTGGAAGAAATTTCACGATATCGGCGGTGAACTCAAGTTGGCGCGCCTCACCGACAAGATCGAGAAGATCCTCATCATTGCCAAACTGACCTCGGTCTTTGAGGTCCACGACACGCTTGAAGAAGCGATTGCCAGCTTCAAGTAGGGTGCTTTGGAGTCTCCGTGATGGATAACCTCAACGGCTGTCGCGCCATTGTGACCGGCGCGTCCAAAGGCATCGGCCGCGCCATTGCCGAACGGCTCGCCGACGAGGGCGCGCGACTGGCGCTGATGGCGCGATCGGGACCCGTGCTCGATGACCGTGTTGCCGACTGCCACCAGCGCGGCGCCCAGGCCACCGCATTCGCGTGCGATGTCTCCGATGCCCGGGCCGTCGAGCGCCAGTTTGCCGCCGCGATCACCTGGCTCGGCGGCGTCGATCTGTTGGTCAATAACGCCGGGTTGGGCTACTTCGCCTCGGTCGATGAGCTGACCGTCGAAGAATTCGATGAAATGCTCGGCACCAATCTGCGCGGCGTCTTCCTGTGCTCGCGCGCCGTGGTCCCGCGAATGAAAGCCGACGGCGGCGGGCTGATCGTCAACATCGCCTCCATCGCCGGCAAGTACGGCTCCGAGATGGGAGCCGGATACTGCGCATCCAAGTTCGGCGTGATGGGACTCAATGAGTGTATGGGTCTCGATTTGCGTCGCCACAATATCCGTGTCACCGCCATCTGCCCCGGATCGGTCAACGCGCCCGACTTTCGGACCGGCCGCTCCGCCCGCATCGCGTCCGAGCACATGATTCAAGCCGGCGACGTGGCCGAAGCGGTTGTCTATCTGGCCCGCCAGCCGGATCGTATCTTTCTGCGCGAGATGGAGATACGGGTAACTCAGACATCCTGATCGCTTCCAGTCCCCGAAATCTGCTTCGCTGGGCCCGCGACGCGACCGGGCCGAGACTCCGTGGAGTTTGGCGACTTTTCTATTGCCGCGTCTGCGCACTCCGGTAACTTGATTGGGTAACACTGGGGGGCGGATTACTGCGAACGATCCGCCGACGCGACGTCAGATGTCCAAGGTCCTATCACGCGCGAAGAGCGCGAACGCTGAATTGACGGGAGTTTCCGATCCTGATGCCCCCAATGGCAACGGGCATGAGGGCTGGCCGATCTTCAAGCTCGATGTCTTCGAGGGACCGCTGGACCTCCTGCTGTATTTGATTCGCAAGAACGAAATCGATATCTCCGACATCCCCATCGCCCGCATCACCTCCGAGTATCTTGCGATGGTGCGCCTCATGGAGGCGTTTGATCTGGAAATCGCCGGCGAGTACATCGTGATGGCGGCGACTTTGATGCGGATCAAATCCGCCATGCTCCTGCCGCGCGATCCCATACTCGAGGATGAGGACGACCCGCGATCACTCCTCGTCCAGGCGCTGTTGGAGTATCGGACATTCAAAGAAGGGGCGGGGATACTCGGGGAGCATGAGGAGAGGGAACGACGCGTCTATGCCCGCTCGGATTTCTCCGACGGCACCCTGCCGGTCAAATCGCGATTCGTGATCGGCCACACGCTGTATGATTTGATAGCGGCATTCGGCGATGTCCTGGCGCGCATGCCCAGTGACACCTCGCACAACGTCGACATTCCCGAGTACACGGTCGAGGATCGCATCGCCGAACTGGAGACGATGTTGGATGCGCAGGATCAGTTTGAATTCGCCCAACTGATTGCCCACGCGGCGACACGCTGGATGGTCATTGTCACGTTTCTGGCGCTGTTGGAACTGGTGCGCCTGCGCCGCATCACACTCGTGCAGCCACGGCCGTTCGGCGAGATTCGGCTGGCGCGACGCGTCATGGCGAGCGGAAATGAGGGACACGATGATTGACGAGCACAGACAGGAGACGATGGAATTGACGCACGACACCGCGCACGGGCAGAGTCAACTGTCCGATGGCGAGGAGCGATTCGTCAGCGCCGTCGAAGCGTTGCTGTTCGCCGCCCACGAGCCCCTGGCGCCGTCGATGCTGATGTCGCTGGATGGCCGGACCGGGTGGACCCTCGACGATGTCGCCGGAGAGATCAACCGCCGACTCAGCGCCCATCGGCATCCCATGAGGGTTCGCAAGGTCGCGGGCGGGTATCAAATGCACCTGCTCCCCGAGTTCGCGCCGATTGTGGATGCACATCTGGTGCGCGAGAAGACTCAAAAGCTCTCACGGGCAGGTCTCGAGACGCTGGCGATCATCGCTTACCGTCAGCCCTGCTCCACGCCGGAAGTCGAACATATCCGCGGCGTGGCATGCGACGGTGTCCTGCGCACGCTGATGGAGCGCGGCCTGATTACGCTGAAGGGACGATCGGATGCTCCCGGCCGTCCGTGGCTGTATACGACGACGCGGGAGTTCCTGCAGTACTTCGGGATCGATGCGCTCGCCGATCTTCCGCCGGAAACCGAACTGGCGTCGATTCTCGCGTCACGCAATCCCGACGACTCCGATCCGACCGCCGACTTGTTCGCCCGCCTCGTCTTGAAACGCAATGAGGGGGAGTGTCGATCGTCGACGATCACCGCCGAGACGTTTCGCATCGGCGATGTTCGCTGGTCCGGAAACCACGACGAAACTGACTCCGAGTCCGACGAAGACGCGGGCGTTGCCGAATCCGGGTATGAGCAGCAAGACGTCGGATTGCAACGCGGCGCTGAATCGCTCGTGACGGCGCCCGCCTGATCCCCTGGCATGTCTGAATCCTCCGCGACTTCGCGGGAGCGTCTGAACCGTTTCCTGTCACGCTCGGGCATTGGGTCGCGCCGCAAAGCCGACGACCTGATTGCGGCCGGGCGAATTGCCCTCAACGGTATTCCTGTCGAACGCCCCGGGGTGCTCGTCGATCCGCTCGCCGATCGGGTGACCATCGACGGACGCCGTGTTACCCCGGCGATCAACGACACCGTCTGGATCGTGCTGTACAAACCCGCCGGTACGCTGACCACGCGACGCGATCAACGCGGTCGCCCGGTCGTGTTTGACCTGCTGCCGCGCAAGTATTCGCAATTGATTCCGGTCGGACGGCTCGATCAGGACGTGACCGGCGTGCTGTTGTTGACCTCCGATGGGCACGCGGCCAACCGGCTGATGCACCCGCGATACGGCGTTTCCCGCTCTTACGAAGCGACAGTCATCGGACGACCCGGTTCGGCAATCCTCAGGATGCTTGGACGTGGAATCGATCTGGGAGACCCGACTCCGGCGCATGCCGATGTGAGCATTCTGGCCCCGGTTCGTGACGGCACGCGTCTGCGTGTCGAGATTCGCGAGGGTCGAAAACGCGAGGTCAAACGCATGCTCGCTGCGGTCGGGCACCGTGTACTGAGTCTGCACCGGCACAGCTATGCCGGCATCACCCTCGGTCGACTTCGTCCGGGCCAATGGCGGTTCTGCTCGAAGACGGAACTGCGCCGACTCACGGACCTAATTTCGGAGACTGGACCGGAAACGGCAATGACCGCTGGCAGTCCATAGTGGCCGTTTAGCAGTCGGAGATTGCGCGCCCGGAATCCTGCCTGTATCATCGTCTCACCAATGCCCGAACGCGCCATGAGCACATCGTCATCCACCACACACACCGCGGACGACCCGGTCGGACATCGCCGATCCAAGCTGGCGCGGTGGCGGCAGGCCGGTGTCGATCCCTATCCGCCCGGCTTCGACCCGACGCACCGCTCCAGCGCCATCATCGCCGCATTCGCAGAGCACTCCGGAAAGTCCGTGCGGATCGCCGGACGGATCGTATCGTGGCGCGCGCACGGAAAGAGCACGTTTTTTCACCTGCTCGACGGCGACGGAAGGATTCAATGCTATGCGAAGGCCGATGTTCTCGGCGCCGAAACTTACGAACGATTGGACTGGCTCGATACCGGCGACTTCGTCGGTGTGATCGGCGAGGTGTTCAAGACGCGCACCGAAGAGATCACGGTCAGAGCCGATTCGATCGTGCTGCTATCGAAGTCGCTGCGCCCGCTGCCGGAAAAGTGGCATGGCTTGGTCGACAAGGAGCTGCGGTACCGTCGGCGTTACCTCGATCTGATTTCGAATGACGCGGTGCGCGAGTTGTTCGTCACACGCACCCGCATCCTAAGCGCGGTCCGCTCGTTTCTGGACCGGCGCGGCTTTCTCGAAGTCGAAACCCCGGTGCTGCAGCCGATTTACGGCGGCGCGGCGGCGCGGCCGTTCGTGACGCACCACAACGCGCTCGATGCGCAGTTCTATCTGCGTATCGCCGATGAGCTGTATCTGAAGCGGCTGATCGTCGGCGGATACGAACGCGTCTACGAAGTCTGCAAAGACTTCCGCAATGAGGGCATCGATCGCGATCACAATCCCGAATTCACCATGGTAGAGTGCTACGCCGCCTACTGGGATTATCGCGATGTCATGACGCTGCTGCGTGATCTGATCATCGAGGTCGCCGTCGCTGTCCGTGGTCGGGCCGCCATTGAATGCGAGGGTCGCAATATCGACCTCTCCGGACCATGGCGGGAATGGCCGCTCCTGGATGCCATCAGGGAGAAGACCGGACTGGATTTGTCGTTTCCCGATGCTCCCGACGCACGCGCTGCGGCGCGAAGTATCGGTATCGAAGTGTCTGCTGACGCATCCTACGGAAAAGTCGTCGACGAAGTTTTCTCGCAGCGCGTGCAGCCGGACCTGATCGAACCGACCTTCATCACCGATTACCCGGAGGAAATCTCTCCATTGGCGAAGAAACACCGCACCAAGCCCGGACTGGTCGAGCGGTTTGAGTTGTTCATTGCCCGCATGGAACTTGGGAATGCATTCAGTGAGCTCAACGACCCCGATGACCAGCGGGCGCGATTTGCGGCCATGGCCCAGGCCGCGCAGCAGGGCGATGAGTTCGCCCACCGGATGGATGAGGATTTCCTGTTTGCGCTCGAACACGGCATGCCGCCGACCGGCGGGCTGGGCTTCGGACTGGACCGGCTGGTCATGGTCGTAACCGGCGCGCCGTCGATCCGCGAGGTCATCCTGTTCCCGACCCTGCGGCCGGCGACGTCTGAGGACGCCGCATTACCCCCGGCGGATGTATAACCCGACGATGTCCTACACCACGTTCATCGCCCGCCGCCAGTTGCGCTCGCGGCAGCGTCACGGGTTTCTCTCGCTCATCACGCTGATCTCCATTCTCGGCATCATCGTCGGTACCGCCGTCCTGGTCTTCGCGTTGGCGATCATGCGTGGTTTCGAAACCGAGGTGAAGCAGCGCATTGTCGGCACGACCGCGCATGTCTCGGTGTTCCATCGTTTCGACGACGGCATCGTCGACTGGCAGCCCATTCGAGACCGACTGGCGTCGATGGACGAGGTCGAGGCGGTTGCGCCGTTTGTCTACTACAAGGCGGCGATCTCTTCTGGTGATGCCAACGACGGTGTCATCGTGCGCGGGATCATTCCCGATCGCGAAGTCGAAGTGACCCGGCTGCGCGAATCGGTCCTGGGCGGCAACTGGCACATGGATTCCGATGACCCCGACGATCATCCCATTCTGTTGGGCAGCACATTGGCGAATCGGCTCAATGTCGTCGGCGGCGACGAAGTCGTCCTGTACAGCTTGCGCGGGGAAGCGTTGGCCGAAGGCGCTCCGCCCCGCATCATGAAGTTCGTGGTCGCCGATCTGTTCGAGACCGGCATGTACGAATACGATGCCGCGTTGTGCTACATCACACTGGCCGATGCCCAACGACTGTTCTTGCTCCCCGATCGCATCTCCGGATTTCAACTGAAAGTGTCCGACTGGAACCGCGCAAATACCGTCGCCGAGCGCATCGAAGGCACGCTCGATCCCGATCTGTATGCGACCGACTGGATGCGAATGCACCGCAATCTCTTCGGCTGGATGGAAATCGAACGCCGCTGGGCGATCGTGGCACTGTCGCTGATCATCGCGGTCGCCGCCTTTAACATCATCTCGACGTTGATTATGGTCGTCATGGACAAGCGCCGCGAAATCGCGGTGCTGAAAACGATGGGCGCGCCCTCACGCGGCATCCGCGCCATCTTCATGTGGCAGGGAAGCCTGATCGGCATCACCGGAACCACGATCGGACTGATCCTGGGATTGGGAATGTGCTGGGTGCAGAAGACTTTCTCTCTGGTGTCACTGCCGGCGGAGATCTATTTCATCGACTCGCTGCCGGTCATCGTCGACGTCCGCGATGTCGCCATCGTCGGTGTGGTGGCGCTGGTGATTTCGTTCCTGGCCACGATCTATCCGGCAGGACGCGCGGCCCGTCTGTATCCGGTGCACATTCTGCGGTACGAATAGGACGATGGCCGCACGCGAGTCGCCCCCCATGCCTTCTGCCGCCGTGTCCGACTCCCCCCCGACACGCGTCGTCGCGTGCGCGGTCGGCGTCCATCGCTACTTCGATGCGCCCGAAGGACAGTTGCGCATCCTGCGCGGCATCGATCTGGATGTGCCGGAGGCCACCATGATCGCCATTACCGGCGCGTCGGGCGTCGGCAAGAGCACCTTGTTGCACATCCTCGGCGGACTGGATGCCCCGACGTCGGGCGATGTGTATTGGGACGGGCAATCACCCTACCACATGAACGAGGAATCACGCGCGCATTATCGGAACAAGTCGGTCGGGTTTGTCTTTCAGTTCCATTACCTGCTGCCCGAATTCACCGCCGAGGAAAACGTCGCGCTGCCGCTCATCATCGGCGGCACACGGCTTGAGGATGCCCTGATCGCAGCGCGGTCGTTGCTCTCGGATCTGGGGTTGGGCAACCGTGGCGCGCATCGTCCGGGTGAACTCTCCGGCGGCGAGCAACAGCGCACCGCGCTCGCGCGGGCGCTCGTCACGGGGGCGCGTCTCATTGTTGCCGATGAACCGTCGGGAAACCTCGACTCGCGCACGGCGGAACAGTTGCATGAGTTGCTCGGTACCAAGCTAATGGATAGAGGATGTTCAGTCGTTTTGGCGACGCACAATCCCGATCTGGCCCGACGGGCCGGGATCCGGTATGTGTTGAGCGACGGCGTGTTGCGAAAGGCGCAGCCGCCGATATAACTTAAGGCAGGGCGACGCCGGCGATTTGGCCTTGCCCCGGCCCGATGCCGGGGATAAACTTCCCCGACGCTTTGCCCGCGCGGTGCAAAAAGGGGGTTATTCTCGTGAAGTGTGAGAGCTGCGGTGAACGCGACGCCAGTGTGCATTTCACCCAGATTCGCAGCAACAAGAAGACCGAGATGCACCTCTGCAAGGAGTGCGCCAAGAAGAAGGGGTTTCACAATCCGCTCGATGATGTTCCCTTTCCGTTGGCGGAGTTTCTCAGCTCGATGGTGCAGCGCGCCGGCGCGCCGTCGGACGCGATGGGCAAGATGGTCTGCCCGTCGTGCGGTATGCGCTTTGTCGATTTCACGCGCATCGGACGATTCGGCTGCGGACATTGTTATACCGCGTTCAAGACTCCATTGGAGGATTTGCTGCGAAAGATTCACGGGTCGACACGGCATCGCGGACGCACACCCATGACCAAGACCGTCGAATCGGTGAGCGCCGTCGAAGAACTGGTGCGCCTCAAGGACGACTTGAAAAAGGCCATCGAGCGTGAAGATTTCGAGCTGGCGGCCGATCTGCGCGATCAGTTGAAAACCGCCTCGCGACGCGCACAGCAAGCGGAGAAGCAAAAAGCGCAGGAGAACGCATCATGATGTCGTCATTCGCCGAGCTGATCAAGCGCCCGGTCGCCTGGCTCTCCGGCGAGGGGGAAGAGGCGGGATTGGTCCTCTCCAGCCGTGTGCGTCTGGCGCGCAATCTGGCCAAGCACTCCTATCCGGTCCGCGCCGAACCCGCCGAAGCGCGCCAGATTGTCGATATCGTCAAGACCGCGATCGAGAAATCCTCGCTCGCCGACAACGGGTTGTTTCTTGACTCGGAGTCGATCACCGAAGACGACCGCGACGTGTTGATCGAACGCCATCTCATCTCGCCGGAATTCCTCCGCGATGAAATGCCGCGCGGCCTCTACGTCGATGAGGAAGTGGCCGCCAGTCTCATGGTCAACGAGGAAGACCATCTGCGAATACAAGCGGTACGGTCGGGCCTCGATCTGCGTCACGCGATGGACCGCGCGCGCGGCATCGAAATGGAATTGGGCGAGCGTCTCAACTTCGACTTCGACTCACGACTGGGATATCTGACCGCTTGCCCGACCAACGTCGGCACCGGATTGCGCGTATCGGTCCTGATCCACCTGCCCGGATTGGCGTTGACCAAGGAAATGGATACCGTCCTGGGTCAGATGAACAAAGTCGGGCTGACGGTGCGCGGGTTTTACGGTGAAGGATCCGATGTTCTCGGGTATTTGTTCCAGGTGTCGAATCAAACGACACTGGGGCGCACGGAAGAAGACGTCCTCGATTCTCTTGAGAAGGTGACTCGGCAGTTGATCGCCTATGAATCCAATGCGCGTCAGGCGCTCTTCACCGATGCGTCGCCGCAGATTCTCGACAAAATCTGGCGCTCATACGGTATATTGTCCAATGCCCGGGTGCTGACCTCGCAGGAGGCGATGAATCTCTTGTCGGCAGTCCGTCTCGGGGTTGCCATCGGCGAGCCGCTGGGACTGACCTTGGGGAAGGTGAACGAGTTGATGTTATCGACACAGCCGGCCCATCTGCAACGTCACGCGGGACATCCCATGAGTTCCGAAGAGCGGGATGTGGCGCGTGCCGAACTGGTCCGCAAGCATCTGAGCAAGCGGCCCGCGCGCCGTCGTTCGGGCGGCGGACGGACATCCGGGAAGGATTAGGGGAACCCGCAGAGGTTCCAGTCAAGAGGCGGACGTGCTCCGGCCGATAGAGGGTTTACCGGCACACGGGACGGAGCCGGTTGTGCAAGGGATGCAACGGAGACCTTTTGAGGATTGATGATGAACGAGTCATTTTCGGAATCGGCACGTAAGGCGATCGAGTTCGCCCGTGATGAGGCGGCACGACTGCGCCACGACTATATCGGCACAGAGCACCTGCTGTTGGGGCTGATCCGACTGGGCGAGGGCCAGGCGGTCGATATCATCGCCAACATCGGCATCGATATGGCCGAGTTGAAGACCTCGATCGAGGAAGTGGTGCAACCATCGGGCGGCACCATGACCATGGGGCAATTGCCGCTGACCGCGCGTGCCAAGAAGACACTGGAAGTCGCCGGCGCCGAAGCCCGCGCCTTGAAGTCGAAGGAAATCGATACCGAACATATCCTGTTGGCACTGCTCAAAGACGAAGAGGGCGTCGCCGCGCAGGTGCTGTCGATGTACGATGTCGACTACAAGGACGCCTACGAAGAACTCAAGAACATTCGCGGCGGGAAGCCGTCGGCGTTCGGCAAGAAACGCAAGAAATCCAAGACCCCCGCGCTCGATCACTTCGGACGCGATCTGACCGAACTGGCGCGCAAGGGCAAGCTCGATCCGATCATAGGACGCGAAAACGAAATCGAACGCGTCAGTCAAATTCTCTCGCGCCGCAAGAAAAACAATCCGGTCCTGATCGGTGAACCCGGCGTCGGCAAAACCGCGATTGCCGAAGGACTGGCCCAGCGCATCATTCAGGGCAAGGTTCCCGAAATCCTCGAGAACAGACGCCTCGTGACGCTCGACATGACCTCGCTGGTCGCCGGAACCAAGTACCGCGGCCAGTTCGAGGAACGCCTCAAAGCGGTCATGAACGAAATCGTCAACACCAACGACGTCATCATTTTCATCGATGAATTGCACACCATCGTCGGGGCCGGAGGCGCCGAAGGATCGCTGGATGCCTCCAACATCTTCAAGCCGGCCCTCGCCCGCGGCGAATTGCAGTGCATCGGCGCCACGACGCTTAACGAATATCGCAAATACATCGAAAAAGACGGCGCGCTGGACCGACGTTTCCAGACCGTGATGATCGAGGAGCCGAACTACGCCGACACACTGGAGATCCTCAAGGGGCTCAATCCGCGCTATGAAGAACATCACAAAATTAAAATCTCCGATGAAGCGCTGATCGCGGCCGTCAAGCTCTCGGACCGCTACATCTCCGGGAAATTCCAACCCGACAAAGCGATCGACGTTATCGATGAGGCAGGATCGCGTGCGCACCTGAACGCCTGCACCAAGCCGACCGAATTCTCCGAACTGGAGAACAAGATTCTCGAGATTCAGACCGCCAAGGAAAACGCCGTCAAAAATCAGGAATTCGAGAAGGCCGCCGGTCTGCGCGATGAGTTGAAAATCGCGCGCGAAGAACTGGAAGAGAAGAAAAGAGCATGGCAGGAAGACCGTGAGAAGCTCCTGTACGTGCTCACCGCCGAGGATGTCGCCACCGTCGTCTCGAAGATGACCGGCATCCCGGTCCTGCGTCTGGAAGAAAAGGAATCCAAGAAGCTGCTCCGCATGGCCGAAGAACTCGGACGCCGGGTGATCGGACAGGAAGAGGCGATCTCGGTTTTGACCAAGGCGATCCGCCGTGCCCGCGCCGGTTTGGCCGACCCGCGCCGTCCCATCGGATCGTTCGTCTTCCTCGGACCGACCGGCGTGGGGAAGACCGAACTGGCCCGCGCGCTGGCGCAGTTCCTCTTTGAAGACGCCGACGCGCTCGTTCGCATCGATATGTCGGAGTACATGGAGAAATTCGCCGTATCACGCCTGATCGGGGCGCCGCCGGGATATGTCGGATACGAAGAGGGCGGACAATTGACCGAGAAAGTGCGCCGCCGCCCGTACTCGGTCGTCCTCCTCGATGAAATCGAAAAGGCGCATCCCGAGGTCTTCAATATCCTGCTGCAATTGCTCGATGATGGGCAATTGACCGATTCGTTCGGACGCAAAGTCGATTTCCGCAACACGGTCGTGATCATGACGTCCAACATCGGTACGCGCCAAATGCGCGATGAAAAGGCGCTCGGATTCCAGAAAGAGCATCTGGAAGGGTCGTATGACCACATGAAGTCCAAAGTGCTCACCGAATTGAAGAAGACGTTCAATCCCGAACTGCTCAACCGCATTGATGAAACCATCATCTTCCATGCCCTGGGCGCCGAGGAGATCAAGCAGATTGTCGAGATCGTTCTGGAAGACGTTTCCAAACGTCTGGCCGAACGCGGCATCTCCTTCGATTTGACCGCCGCCGCGCGCGCCTTTCTGGCGCAGAAGGGGTTTGATCCGACTCTTGGTGCACGGCCCTTGCGCAGAGCCATTCAAAAGTATCTCGAAGACCCACTGGCTGAGGAAATCCTTCGCGGTCAATTCGCCGGTGACTGCAATGTCAAAATCGACGCCGACCCCGATGGCGATAAGCTTTTGTTCAACATGGAGTTGACATCGGCGGCGCGCGAAAAGCCCACCGCCTCCAAGAACACGGTCGGGTGACTGATCCACTTGACCGATAACGCCGCCGGGCATATCTTCGACAATCCGCTGGTGCGGAGTGACGGACTTCCGAACGAATCAGGAGCATAGGTCAGATGGCGCATAAAAAGGGCGTGGGATCCTCGCGTAACGGGCGCGATTCGCACGGCCAGCGTTTGGGTGTCAAAATCTTCGGCGGCGAGGCCGTCAATGCCGGCACGATCCTTGTCCGGCAGCGCGGCACCCGCATCCACCCGGGCCGCAATGTCGGAGTCGGCAAGGACTGGACGCTGTTTGCACGCATCGACGGTAAGGTCTCGTTCGTGCGTGGAGCACGCGACCGCTCGTATGCCCATGTGGACCCTGCGTAATCAACAAGAAAAGTGAATGACAGGCCGCCTTTAGGCGGCCTTTTTTGTTGGTACCCGCCGACTGTGGCGATCGCGGCAAGCGGCTGAATGGAGAGCGCAATGGGAGCACGGATGGAGAAGGATACGATGGGCGAGATCGCGGTCCCCGACGACCGCTACTGGGGCGCACAAACAGAGCGGTCACGTCAGAATTTCAAGATCGGCGGCGAGCGCTTTCCGCGTTCCCTGATCCGTGCGCTCGGCATATTGAAGAAGGCGGCCGCACTAACCAATCAGGAATTGGGGCTGCTCTCCCAAGACAAGGCCGACCTGATTGCGCGCGCTGCCGACGAAGTGATCGACGGTTCGCTCGACGATCACTTTCCGCTGGTGGTCTGGCAAACCGGATCGGGGACCCAGACCAACATGAACGCCAACGAGGTCATCGCCAATCGCGCGATCGAGCTGGCGGGTGGGCGCATCGGCTCCAAATCCCCGATTCACCCGAATGATGACGTCAACAAAGCGCAGTCATCCAATGACACGTTTCCGACCGCCATGCACATTGCGGCCGCCGACGAAGTGACGCAGCGTCTCTTGCCCGCCATCCGCGGGCTGCGCGATACGCTGCGCCGGAAGTCGGATGCATTCGCCGACATCATCAAGATTGGACGCACGCACTTGATGGATGCCGTGCCGCTGACACTGGGACAGGAATTCTCCGGGTACACCCAACAGTTGACCAACAACATCGCGCGCATCGAATCGGCGCTGCCCTTCGTTTACGAATTGGCGCTGGGTGGAACCGCGGTCGGCACCGGGCTGAACACACATCCCGATTTTGCCGGAAAGGCCGCCGCCCGCATCGCCGGGATCACCGGGCTGCCGTTTGTCAGCGCACCCAACAAGTTCGAGGCACTGGCCGCGCATGATGCACTCGTGTCCCTCCACGGCGCGCTCAAGACGCTGGCAGCATCGCTGCTGAAGATCGCCAACGACATTCGCTGGATGGGATCGGGGCCGCGTGCGGGATTGGGAGAATTATCGCTGCCGGAAAACGAGCCCGGCAGCTCGATCATGCCCGGCAAAGTCAACCCGACGCAATGCGAAGCGATGACCATGGTCTGCGCGCAGGTGTTGGGAAATGATGTTGCCGTCAATGTCGCCGGATCATCGGGCAATTTTGAGCTGAATGTATTCAAGCCCGTGATCATCCATAATGTGTTGCAGTCGGTCCGGCTGCTGGCGGATGCGTGCGAGTCGTTCGACGCGCATTGCGCAGCCGGAATGACCGCCAACCGCGAGATCATCGAACTGCACATGACCCGCTCGCTGATGCTCGTCACCGCGCTGAATCCGCACGTCGGCTACGACAACGCGGCGAAGATTGCCAAGAAGGCGCACGCCGAAAACACGACGCTCCGCGAGGCCGCCATTGAGCTGGGCCTGCTGACCGCGGAGCAGTTCGACAGTTGGGTGCGCCCGAATGATATGCTGGGGCCGAAGGTCCTCTCTTGAGGGCCGAAGGGCTGAGAGTGCCTCTGCACAGTCGTAATGGCTCATTGCTGACGACCGGTGTACTCCGTATCCTGATCGCATGAATCGCAAAATCACGCGTCTGAAACGATTGACCGATCCGGACGAAGTCACGGTCATGCGCGGCACTCCGGCCGAGCGGATCGCGATGGTCTGGCCGCTCACACAAGAACTCTATTCGCTGAGCAAGTCTTACGATGTTGAACAGCCACTACAAAGACATGTTGTCCGCGTTGTCCGAGGAAGGCGTTAGGTTCCTCGTCGTCGGCGCGTACGCCATGGCCGCACACGGTTATGTGCGCGCTACGTCTGATCTGGACATCTGGGTTGAGCCCGCGCCAGACAACGCGCAAGCCGTCATGCGTGCGCTCCAACGATTCGGTGCACCAATGCATGATATCAGCGTACGCGAACTGGAACAGTCTGACACCGTTCTGCAGATCGGCGTCGCCCCCCTGAGAATCGACATTATGACCGGTGTGGCAGGATTGGAGTTTAGTGAGGCGTATCGGAATGCCGTGGAAACGCAAATCGACAGGATTACAGTTCGCCTGTTGTCTCTGAACGATTTGATCAGGAATAAGCGGGCCTCGGGCAGAACTCGAGACACTGCCGATGCCGAGGCCCTCGAATCACTGAGAAACTCAGCCGCTCCAGAGTAAGCAGGGGCATGACGTGTTGTGCCCATGACACACCGGGCAATGGAGTCTGCCTTCGACCGCCGACACGGCTGATGACTCCTGTGATCGAACACGAGGGTAATGATGCGACACATTGTGTTGATCGCCGTCGGCGGCAGTCTGGGCGCGGTCGCGCGATACGGTTTGACGGGGCTGGTTCATAAACACTTCAAGGGCCTCTTTCCGCTCGGAACGCTGGCCGTCAATTTGGCGGGGTGCCTGTTGATCGGCGTGATTATGGGACTGGTGGTTCAGCGGCAACTGTTCGCGCCGGGAACGCGCATCTTCTTGCTGGTCGGATTCCTCAGTTCGTTTACGACGCTCTCGACGGTATCCTACGAAACCTTTCAGTTTCTGCACGACACCGAGATCGCGCTGGCCCTCGGCAACATTCTGGCCAACGCGATTGGGGGAATCGTGCTGGTGGCCGTCGGCTGGCTGGCTGTTCGCTTCTTTGCCGGATTCGGAGGCATATCATGAAACTGGAAGGTGAAGGGCAGCTTCTCCGCATCCTGATCGGCGAGAGCGATCGTTGGGAAGGCAGGCCGCTCCACGAAGCCATCGTGCTGAAGGCGCGGGAGTTGGGGCTGGCGGGCGCGACCGTCCTGCGCGGACTCGAGGGATTCGGCGCGCACAGCCGCATTCATACCGCCAAAGTCCTGCGACTCTCCGAAGATCTGCCGATTGTCATCGAAATCGTCGACCGACCGGAACGCATCGCCATGCTCCTGCCGGAACTCGACAAGATGGTCTCCGAAGGAATGATGACGCTGGAAAAAGTCCAGGTCATCGCCTATCGGCACAACGGCGATGCCAGTCGTGCCTGACATGTTGCTTGGTGGCAGGGGAGCTGCGGCTGACCACAACTCACATCGCACCGTATCGCGCTCTCGTCGGTACCGCATTCCGGATAGGGCGCCGGCGGGCCGCCGGAAAGAAAATTCTGCAGAAAAATAACGTCGGCCACCTCCGCCGCCAGTCCGTTCCCATTGACATCGGCGGCCTTCATACAGGGAGGGACCGGCATGCCGGTGTCGATAAAGCTGAGCAGATCATCGAAGTCCCGTCCATCGACCACACCGTCACAGTTGAAATCGCCACGAATGAAGTTCTGACCGTAAACCACCGACGCAAACAGAAGGACCGCCGGTGCCACCAACCCCCAAACGACACGGAGAGTGCGGACCCGCATGACCCACCTCGATTTGAAATGTACGGTATTTACAATGACTGCAACTTCACGGTGTTAATTCTTCGTTAAGACCGCGGGTTTGTCAAGAGGGAAGAGTGAGCCAACCACGGCGAGTTACGTCACGGCCACTTAACCGGAGACGTAAATCAATTTTCTCAGATTCAGTTATGTGAGATAAATCAGGAGGATTTGTTTTTAGAAGTTAGCTGCCGCTCCAGCTCCTCGACCCGCTTCTCCAACTGCCGGATCGTCTTGACGTGATTGGGGAGTGAGTTCTCGACGGCGAAGATGCGTTTCTGATGGCCGACATCGCGCGCAGGCGATCCTAAGTAAACAGCGCCCGCCGGGACATCGTTGGAGACCCCCGCCTGCGCCAACACGATCGCGCCGTCGCCGATCTCGATGTGCCCGACGATCCCCGCTTGGCCCGCCAGCGTCACGCGATCGCCGATCTTTGTCGAGCCGGAAATTCCGACTTGCGAGATGATGATGCAGTGTTCGCCGATGCGGACATTGTGACCGATCATCACGAGATTGTCGATCTTGGTGCCGCGTCCGATGCTCGTCTGATCGAGCGTTGCCCGATCCACCGCGCAGCACGAACCGATCTCGACATCGTCGCCGATGGTCACGCCGCCGACTTGCGGAACCTTCACGTAGCGTCCATCGGACTGTGTGTACCCGAAGCCGTCAGCGCCGATTACGGTCGCGGGATGAATGCGCACCCGATCGCCGAGCGTGCAATCGTGCATGATGGTCGTGTAGGGACCGATGCAGCAGCCGCGTCCAAGCCGTGAGTGCCGTCCGACGAAGGACCCGGCGAGAATGACCGACCCCGCTCCGAGCGCGGCATCATCGTCGATGACGCAGTGGGCCCCGACATGCACGCCGTCGCCCAACTCGACGCGAGCGCCGATGCGCGCAGACCGGTCCACTCCCGGCGAGGGTCGTTCCACCTGCGGATGAAATAGCTCGACCGCCCGCAAAAATGCCTTCTGCGGTTCGGGATGTGTCAGAAAAGTGATATCCGAACGCCCGATCTGACGCCACGCCGATGCGCCGTTCCCGGTCGAAGGAACGAGCACCGCCGATGCCCTGGTGCTCGTCAGATGGGACGCAAACTTCGCCGATCCGACGAACGTCAGTTGACCCGGCCGCGCCGCTTCGATTCCCGCGACTCCCTCAATGATGCGCTCAGAGTCGGCAGTGCCCTCGATGCCGGCTTCGAGATAGGCGGCCAGCTCGGCGAGTGTGTGATTCATTTGAGCTTGCCCAGCTCCTCAAAGACGCGGTCGGTCAGGTCGAGCTTTTTCTTCGCGTACATGATCGGCGCGAACTGAAGGCCGTTGGGTGTCATGTAAATCTGCGATGCATTGATGATGTAGTCGTAATCTTCCTCGGTCGCGACGAGTTCCACGACCTCCTGAATGCGCTGCAGGATCGGATTGGTCAACTCCGCGCGGCGCTGCTCGGCTTTCTGCTCCAGTTGCGTCTTGACCGTTATCACACTGCGTTCCATGTCCGCCAATTCCTGCTCGCGCTGCTTGCGCGTGTCTTCCGACAAGAGCAGGCGCTGTTTCTGGTAGTCCTCGACCTTGGTGAAATAGATTTCCTGCACGCTGTCGAAATCGGCCTCCCAGAGTGCCGCATCCTGACGAAAGAGTTCCTCGGCCGTGCGGAATTCCTCGTACTCGGCGAGAATGCGGTCCAGATCGACCCAGCCCACCTTGCTTTGAGCGTCGGCACTGTCGCCTATCGCCACGATCGACAGGGTGCCGATGACGACAGCCAGTCCGATTCTCAGTCTATTCCTCATGAAGAACTCTCCTTGCGATCTGGTCCGTTAGAACGCACCGCCGAATTGGAAGTGCGGTTTGAGTTTTCCCTTCTCGTCGCCGCGCAATGGAATGCCGAAATCGAACCCTAAAGTCCCCATGCCGGGAACTGCTACGCGGAATCCGAATCCGTAGGACGTCCACAGGTCCGCGAACGGCGTTATCTGCGACGCATTCAGCCATACGTTTCCGGCATCATAGAAAAACAGCCCGTACACCTGCTGCTTGACCACCGGGAAAGTGATCTGCGCATTGAGCACCATCAGCGCCTGCCCGCGCACCGTGTCGATGGCGTGGCGCCCATCGCCCGTGATCAGGTCGCCGGGTGTCGTATAATACGGCTCCGGCGCGCTGGATGTGTCCACAAACGCGACGATGGAGCGGTCGTCATACCCGCGAATCATCCCGTCGGAGCGGATGCCGCCCGCATAGTACAATTCCGAATACGGCACCGATGCCGCGCTCGCCCCTGCCTGCACGACGCCCAGCGTCCAGCGCGGGGCGAAGGTAAATCCCTTCCAAAGCTTTTTATAAAACGAGTGGGACGCGTTGTGTTTCGTGTAAACCCAGTCACCGGCAAAGAGCTTCGTGCCGAATTCGACCGAGTAGGTGCTGCGGCTGCCGGCAGTGGCAAACTCCGGCAGATTGCGCGAGTCGCGCACGACCGTCAGCGAAGTCGAAGAGATGATACCCGCCGCGCTGGCGATCAGTGCATCCCGCGATGCCGGGTTATATTCACTGGAAAAGTCGCTGTACTCCTGATCCTCCCAGCGGTAGTTCCCAAAAACGCTGAAGTAGTCATCGGGCCAACGCAATCGCCGTCCCAGCCGAACGCCCGCCCCGTTGATGCGCTGGGTAAAGTCGTTGGAGCCCGACACGAACGGATCGTCCCAGATGCGTTCCAGACGCTGGACATCGAAGCCGACCGTGGTCGGCGTGTCCATAAACCATGGTTCCGTAAAACCGACGCGAAAGGACTGACGGCGGCTGCCGAATTCCAGCAGGAAGTTGGCGCTCTGTCCGTTGCCGAACAGGTTGGGAATCCCCAGGTCGATCGTTCCGACCAGGCGGTCCTGCTCGGAGTAACCGCCGCCGACCTGGATCTGGCCGGTCGGCTTTTCTTCGACTGCGAACTCCAGGTCGACGCGTCCGTCGGGAAGCTGATTGAACTCCGGCGTCACGTTCCCGAAATAATTCAGGAGCATGACATTGCGCATCGACCGCTGCAACGCCGAACGACGAAAGATGTCATTGGGATACAGCGCCAGCTCGCGGCGGATCACCTTGTCTTTGGTCTTCGTGTTCCCCGTGATGTCGATGCGCCGCACATGGGCCGGGACTCCCTCGGAAATCTCATAGGACATGTGAACGATCGAGTCCTGCGTGCGCGTGTCGTCGATGATGCGCGCGTACAGATAGCCCTCTTCCATGTACGCTTCGTACATCCGGCCGACCGACTGTTCGTATTCCGCCTGGCTGAAAATGTCGCCCTCGCGGTAGCTCAGCAGCCGCCGCAACCGCTCCTCCGGCAGGACGCTCATTCCCTCCAGTTCGCTGCTCCCGAAATAGTACCGCGCTCCTTCATTGATCGTCAGTTGGAGCGTGACGCGCGTCTTGTCCTCGTCGAGGATCACGGTGTCGCTGACGATCATCGCATCCAGATATCCCATGTCGCGATAGTGATCGATGATCGCGATCTTATCGTCGGCATACTTCTGCCGGTCGAATTTGCCGCCCCCGAAGATCGACCGGGGGAATCCGCGCGGCTTGTTCGACATGCGGCCGCGCAGCGCACCGGCATCGAGACGTTCATTGCCCACAAACTCCACCTCACGCACCTTGACCGGCCGGTTTTCCTCGATGTGAAAGACGATGTCCGTTTCTCCGATGACCTGCGTGTCCGCCAGTTCGGAGCGCACGTTGACCAGAAAGTACCCCTTTTTCTCGTAGGCGCGGCGAATGGTCTGCTCGGCTTCGCGCAGCTTGTGCGGCCCGACCGGCTGCCCCCGTTTGAGCGTGAGCCCAAAATCCTTCTCCTTAAGCTCCTTGTTGCCCTTAAAAATCATGGTGTTCAGACGCGGGAACTCGTCGACGTGAATGATCAGTTTGATGCCGCCGGTGACCTCTTCACCGAGGATCTTGACGTCACCAAACAGATCCAAACCGAAAACCTGGTGAACCGCATTCTGGATGTCCTCGCGTGACACCGATGCGCCGACACGCAATCCGGACACATTGCGGATCAACTGCGCATCGGTGACCTGTGCGCCGTCCACACTCAGATCGACCAGCGTCACGTTTTGCGCATGGGCGTCCGGGGCGGCCGACAGTGTCACGGCGCACAACAACGCGGACAGACACAGCCCGAAGCGCAGTCCGCGCGCACCGGTTGGCACCCGCGCATCGTCCCCCGGCCTGATTCGCTGATTGATCGCGTTACGCATGGACGGCCGTAATTCGGACAGCAGTATGGGGCTGCCGATGGCCGGTCTTGCGACGGTAGCTGGTGTTCTGATGAAATCGAAAGACGATAAGTTTGCGGTCGTGACCCTGCCCGACGATCTCGCCTTCGACATGCGCCCCTTCAAGATGGGGTCGGCCGGTCCGGATCTCTTCGCCCTGTCGGGAGACCAGCACCCGGTCAAAGGCGACCCGATCTCCTGCGGACCCGCCCAGAAGCGGGACACGAATGACATCACCGACGCTGACTGCGAACTGCTTGCCCCCGGTTTCCAGAATTGCTTCGTATGCCATAGAGTCCTCGTTGGTGCCGGCACCGCTTCATGGCGGGCAGGAAGACGACTAACTTGGTGTGCCGGCGGCGCCTTGTCAAGCGCATTCAACCTGTTTGCCCCCAATCTCTTCGGCCCTCTCTTGGGAGTTATACAGCATGGTCGGGATTTATGTCCATGGTGTCAATCTTTGTCGAACCCCGGCGGTATCCGGCAAGCGCAAGTCTGTGCCTGAGAATATGATTAGATCAGTTCATCGTCGGCTTATCTTACAAGCTTATGGCGACGAAAGCGCCGACAGGCACGGATAAGATTGCCAGCGGCTCTCACGGCGTGTTTCACCTGCAGGGACCATACACGCCCACCGGTGATCAGCCCGAAGCGATCCGGCAATTGATGGAAGGTCTCAACCGGGGAGACCGCCACCAAACGCTGATGGGAGTCACGGGGTCCGGCAAGACGTTCACGATGGCCAATGTCATCGCACAATGGAAACGACCGACACTGGTCATCTCACACAACAAGACGCTGGCGGCGCAGCTCTATGGCGAGTTGAAATCGTATTTCCCCGACAATGCGGTCGAGTTCTTCATCAGCTACTACGATTACTACCAGCCCGAGGCGTATGTGCCGCAGACCGACACGTACATCGAAAAAGACACCTCGATCAACGACGACATCGACCGTTTGCGGCTGCGCGCGACCTCGGCACTTTTGGAGCGCGACGATGTGATCGTTGTCGCCTCCGTCTCCTGCATCTACAACATCGGCTCGCCGGATGAATACAAGAAGATGATGGTCTTGGCGGAGGTTGGCCACAGCGTGCGTCGGGATGAGTTCCTGTTGGCGCTCAATGCGATCCATTACACCCGGAACGATTATGATTCTGCGCGCGGCACGTTTCGAGTGCGCGGCGATACCGTCGAAGTCATGCCCGCCTACGAGGAGACCGCGGTCCGGATCGAGTTTTTCGGCGACGAAATCGAGCGGATCACGGTGATCGACTCTCTGACCGGCGAGGTCCTCCGCCGTCAGAATCGCAAGGCGATCTACCCCGCCAAACACCATGTCACCAGCCCGCCGCGATTGGTCGAGGCGATCGACAAGATCGAACGCGAACTGGGTGAGCGGCTGTCGCAGTTGCGCAGCGAGAACAAACTTCTGGAAGCGCAGCGCCTCGAGTCGCGCACCCGCTTCGATCTGGAAATGCTGCGCGAGGTCGGCTACTGCAGCGGGATCGAGAACTATTCGCGGCACCTGTCCGGCCGTCGCCACGGGGAACGGCCCTATACCCTGATCGATTTTTTTCCGCACGACGACTTTCTGACGATCATCGACGAATCGCATCAGTCGCTGCCGCAGATTCGCGGCATGTACGAGGGCGACCGCACCCGCAAGCAGACATTGGTCGACTTCGGATTCCGACTGCCCTCAGCCCTTGACAACCGGCCCCTGCTCTTCGATGAGTTCTGGTCGCTGTTGGACAAGACGATCTATGTCTCCGCCACACCCGCTGATCTCGAACTGGAACAATCCGGCGGCGTTGTGGTCGAGCAGATCATCCGTCCGACGGGGCTCGTCGATCCCGCGATCTCGGTGCGCCCGCTCGCCCGCCAGGTCGATGATCTGATCGAGGAGATTCGTAAGCGCGTTGCCGTCGGCGAGCGAACACTGGTCACGACGCTCACCAAACGCATGTCCGAAGACCTCGCCGACTACCTCGCGCAATTGAACATCCCCGTGCGCTATCTCCATTCGGAAATCGACGCCATCGAACGCACCGACATCCTGCGCGATTTGCGCCTGGGCGAATTCGACGTGCTGGTCGGCATCAACCTCTTGCGCGAGGGGCTCGACCTGCCGGAAGTGTCGTTGGTCGCCATTCTCGATGCCGACAAAGAGGGGTTCCTGCGCTCCGAGCGTTCGCTCATTCAGGTGGCGGGACGGGCCGCACGGCACAAAGAGGGCACGGTGATCATGTACGCCGACAAGGTGACCAACTCGATGCGCAAGGCCATCGATGAGACCCAGCGGCGTCGTCGGATACAGATCGCCTATAATCAGGAGCACGGCATCGAGCCGAAGACCATCATCAAAAGTCCCGATGAGATACGCCGCGCCACCGTCTTTGCCGATGCCAAGGGACAGGGCGCGGCCCCTGAAAAACCGGCCCGCCCGACGGGATTCGACCGCATGTCGATCGAAGACCAAATCATGTTTCTGAACCGCGCCATGCGCGACGCCGCCAAAAAACTCGACTTCGAACAAGCGGCGCAGTTGCGCGATGACATCGCAGAATTGAAGAAGCAGCGGCACACCAGCCGTTGAAATCCCGCCAATCTGACAAAACCTCTCCCATTTCCCTTGCATCGGGGACCGGGCATCGTATAAATAGTGCCCGGCTTAGGGAATATCACGGCGGAGGAGTGGTGCCGATCACAGTATCATCTCGATGGACCGGAATAAAATGAACTGCGCGGCTCTTTTTTTGGACAAAAACTTAGGCGCGCCTAACTTTCAGAGTCCTGCCTTCGTCCGGCAGAAGAACAAGCCATCAGCTTGAATAGAGGCAGCATCATGTTGACGAGGACGGTGTTGCAATGACAGAGTTAGCCGCACCTAACTTTTCCCTTGATGGCCGCATAAGACCCCGGCCCGCAGTCGCTGCCTTGGCGTCTCTTCAAGTCGGTCAGTCCGCCGCCATCGCCGCGCTGGTCGCGCCGCCCGAACTGACGCTGCAGATGATGGAAATGGGATTGGTCAAGGGGCGCTCGATCACACTCCTGCGCAAAGCGCCATTCGGGGGACCGGTTGCCATTGAACTGGACGGCTCGATTCTTTCTCTGCGCCGGGATGAAGCTGAGTTGGTGCTCGTTTCAGGCGACGGCAGTACCGCGAGCGACTCCGATCAGGACGGAACACAGACACGATGACGAACGCAACAACCGTCGCCGCGCCCAAACGCGTAAAAACCACCAGCGTGGCGCTCATCGGCAATCCGAATTCCGGCAAAACCACGCTGTTCAATGCTCTCACCGGACTGAGGCAGAAAGTTGCCAATTATCCCGGCGTCACAATCGAAGAACGGCACGGACGCGCCCGCATTGACGGTCTTCAACTCGACTTGATCGACCTGCCGGGATGCTACTCGCTGTTCCCACGTTCTCCCGATGAGAGCATCGTCTGCGATTTGTTGTTCGGCAAAGTCGGCGGTCGTTGTCCCGACGCGGTGATCTGTCTGGTGGATGCCACTAATGTCGGACGCCATCTGTATCTCACCGGCCAGGTCATCGACCTGGGCATCCCGGTGGTCGTGGCACTGACCATGTCCGATGAGGCGCAACGACATGGGATTCAAATCGATCGCCAACGTCTATCCGAACATCTCGGTGTGCCGGTTGTCCCGGTAATGGCTCCGGACGGGGTGGGATTAGTGGAGTTGGCCCATGCTGTAGCACATGCGGTCAGCGCAACGGCGCCGTTAGAGCGCGGATACAGACTCCCGCCTCCGTTGGAGGCCAGACTCAGGCAGTATGCACCCGAGGCGTTCGTCTCGGAGGGCCACTTGCTCTATTGCCTCGCCGGACAGCACATGCCCACGTGCAGCGAAAAAGTCGAAGCCGCCGCGTCGCGCATTCGTGAAGAACTTCACATCACCGAAGACACCGTGCGTCGGTACACAGCCGAGGCGCGTTACGATTGGCAGGGCGCCATCGCCCGCGACGTGGTCCGTCGTTCGGGGTCGGCCAGGCGCGACCGGACCAATCGCCTCGATGATGTTCTGCTGCACAAAGTCTTTGGACCCGTCGTCCTCTGTCTGGTGCTGGCCGTCGTGTTTCAGTCGGTGTTTGCATGGGCCGGCCCGGTCATGGACGGTGTCTCCTTCCTTATGGAAGACCTGCTGCCGTCTATCGTCTCCGGCCTCGTGGCTCCGGGACCGTTTCTGAGTCTCATCAATGACGGCATCTTCGCCGGAGTCGGCGCGGTTGTCGTGTTCCTGCCGCAAATACTGTTTTTGTTCTTCTTCCTGACGCTGCTGGAAGACTCCGGATACATGGCACGGGCGGCGTTCATCCTCGACCGCGTCATGTCGCGTGTCGGCCTCTCGGGACGCAGTTTCATTCCGCTGCTATCGTGTTACGCCTGCGCGATTCCCGGCATCATGGCGACGCGCACGATCCCCAATGCGCGCGAACGTCTCGCGACAATCCTCGTGGCTCCACTGATGACCTGTTCGGCGCGGCTGATCGTCTATACCCTGCTCGTCGCCGCCTTCGTTCCGGCGCAATCGATCTGGGGTCCCATCGGACTGCAGGGGGTCGTGCTGCTGGGATTGTATCTGTTGGGCGTCGTCGGCGCGGCCGCGTCGGCGTGGGCCTTTCGCAAGACGATGCTGCGCGGCCCCAAGCCGCCGTTCTTGCTCGAATTGCCGCCGTATCGCCGTCCACGACTGAAAACGCTCGCCCTGACGCTGATGGATCGTGGTCGCGTCTTTCTGGTCAACGCGGGCACCATCATCTTTGCGGTCTCGATTGTCCTTTGGGCCTTGCTGAGCTTCCCGAAGTCCGGCGAGATTGAAGCTCGCTCTGCCGCACAGCAGCAGGCGATCCTCCAATCGACTCCGCCCGGAGACCAACGCGATGCTGCGCTCCTCCAACTCGAAAACGAGCGGGCCGCGCAGCAGATTCGCCATTCGATAGCCGGACGAATCGGTCTGGCCATGGAGCCGGCGCTGCGACCGTTGGGATTCGATTGGAAAATCGGGATCGGTATCCTGGGATCGTTCGCGGCGCGTGAGGTCTTCGTCTCGACGCTCGGGGTCGTCTATGGGGTCGGCTCAGAGGTCGAAGGAGAGAGTCTGATCGCCCGTGCGCGCGCCGATCGCAACCCTCAGACAGGCGCTCCGGTTTGGTCGACATTGGTGGCCATCACACTCCTCGTCTTCTACGCCTTTGCCTTGCAGTGTATATCCACCATGGCCGTCATGCGCCGCGAGACCAACAGTTGGCGATGGCCGCTTTTTGCCTTCGCCTACATGACCGTTCTGGCGTACGCGGCGGCATTTGTCACGCGACAAATCGGTCTGTTGATTGCGTAACCGCATGACTCCGATCTCACTACCGCTCGCATGGCAATTCGTCCTCGTGGCGGCTGTCTTCGCAGGCGCCATCGCGCTGGTCTGGCGCATCAGGCGACGGGGACGAGCGCGACAACACTCCGGATGTCATTGTCCCCGCCAGTGACTTTTGCCCCAACCGCCTCGAATACGATCGCCTGCGGCTCGCGATCTGTCGCCGGATTGTGTATAATGGACCACTCAGGAGGTGTCCGAACATGATCGATCGCCCGCTCATTACCGTCATTTTGTGCTGTCTGCTGGCGCTCGCTGTTGTCAGTGCGCGGGCTGAAAACAGCGTGATCGTCGAATCCAAGTGCGTCGAACCCGGATCCGGCCCCGTGACGGTTGGTATTCACATTGCCAACGATCTTCCCATCACCGGTCTTGTTCTGCCGTTCGAACTGCGCTCGCTGGAATCGGGGGCCTTCATCGCGAAGAGTCTCGACGTCAAGGTGCAGGGACGCCTGACACCCTGGGTCAAAGGCAGCTCGTTTGCCATCCAACGAACGATGGGGACGCCGTCATCGGCGATGGACGCCAAAGATTGTCTGGCGTCAGACGGCCTCCACACATGGTTTACGCTCGATTCTGCCGCCGACTTCCGAAGTCCCGACGCCATCCTCTATGCCTGCGTCGGATTGCAGCCGGAAACGATCGCACCCGGCGACGATGGCAAAGCGGGATCCGGCACCCCATCAATGGTGCTGTCCTTCCATGTCGGGGCCACGCGCGGGAAGTTTGTCATCGATTCGGTCTGCGTCCCCCCGGGAAACCACCTCGTTTTCGTGCCGGAGAGCGGTGCGCGCGGGGACGCTGTTGTACCGCGGTTCGAACCCGGACTCATCACGGTCGGTTGCCCCGGCAGACCCTGATGTCCGCCGCACGCCACTCGGCAATACAGAGAGTAGCATGAGCAGGAGCGTTTGTTGGTTTCTGAGCGACGGCTCCGACTGAGATTACCGGTTGGCGTCCCTGGCCGGCCGATCGCTGGCGTGGCGCACACCGTAACGTGAGTGTTGAAAAGACGCCCATGCGATACTGGCCGCTTCTCGTGAACATTCTCAATCTATCGTCATTCCGAGCGAAGCGAGGAATCTCCAACGAGTTGTCGTCATCCTCGCGCGTATAGAAATGCCTCGCCCGAAGGGCTCGGCATGACATTGAAGTGGCTCTTGCAACACTCCCGCAATGTGAGGACATCTCGATCGCGATTCCCGACGCACCCCAACAAACAAAAAACCCCGTTCCGCTTTGGGCGGAACGGGGTTGACTGTCGACGGGATCTTGACTGCTACTTCAGAAGCGTCATCTTCTTGGTATCGGTGAAGTTCCCGGCCTGCATCCGATAGAAATAGACACCGGACGATACCGTTGTACCGTGATCGTTTGTGCCGTCCCAGGTCGCCTGATGCGAACCGGGCGTGTACTGCTCGTCAACGAGCGTCCGAACCGCCTGTCCGAGCACGTTGTAGACCACCAGCTTCACATTGGTCAGATCACCCGCGTCGCTCCGTGGCACATTGAAACGGATGACCGTGCCGGCGTTGAACGGATTCGGGTAGTTCTGGACCAGCGAGTAGCTGGACGGCACCAACGGCCCGGCGCCGGCCATCCTCACGGTGTAGTTGAATTCCGGCTCTTCCCAGACGATCTCCGGCTGGCCGCTGGAGAAGTCGTGGGAAACCAGGATCAGCCGGTGGCTGGGGCTCTCCATCTCGGTCGAACGGATCACGAACTCCGACATGGTCGGGTCGGTCACCTCAAACCGCAGATTCGCGATGGCACCCTTGCCATTGGCCAGATCCTTTGTGTTCGGGTCGGTCGCCATGGCGATCAGGCCCATGATGACGTTTTTGTTGTCGTCGTCGATGTTGGTGATCTTCATGTCGAAGTAGTCCACGCGCGATGCATAGGTCACTTCGACCAAACTGATCCCCTGACCCGGCTGGCCATAGTTCAACGGCAGATCGATCGCCGCGATCGATGGCTTGTTGTCGAGTATGATCGGCACCGTCACGGTGCGGACCAACTCCGACGTCGCGGCGACTTGCACATCGCCGATCGACATCCGGCTGCCCAGGTCCACCGGCCCATTCGCGGCCGATGCGAGTACGGCCGGCAAGAGAAGCACTGCCGCCGCAAGAATGATTGTTCCTTTGCGCATCAAACACCCCCGTGTTCGATTTCTTCGTTTAACTTCCATGTTTGTTCTTGAAGTCAGTCCTTGCTGCGGTCAGGGGTTCATGTCCGTGGGATGCTTCTCCGTGCTACCTGACCCCGAAGTGTCATGCCGTGAGGGCCGACCTCTCTGTCTTCAAGATGACACCCGAAACGACGGTTGTCAACCGCGAAGACCCTCCGGGGCCTCCGAATAATCGATCTCCGCTTCTGTCGATAGCTCCTCCTTCCGTGGATTGGTCGGTTCGGCCAGGTCTCATACCTGACCGTCTGCCTGCCAGTGTCAACTCCAACCAAGCTTGCGACGGGCATCCTCACTCATGCGGTCCGGCGTCCAGGGCGGATCCCAGACGACATTGACCATGACATCGCCGACCCCGTCCATCTCGCGGAGTCTGGCAGCCGCATCCTGCGACATGGACTCGTGCATCGGGCATCCCTGAGCGGTCAGTGTCATGTCGACAGCCACATTCCGGCCGTCCTCAATTCGAATATCATAGACCAGCCCCAGATCGACAATCGACACCATCGGTATTTCGGGATCGAAGCAATTGCGCAACCGCTCTAACACGGCCTCTTTTGTGATCGCGCCGGCCATGGCCTATGCTACACGTGAGGGTGCTTACCGTTCCGCGCCATGCGGTGTTCGTTCATCTACGGGCGCGGCAGGGGTACGCAGAAGTGGGTGTTCCGTCAGTTTCCCTACCCGTCATCTGAAACATAGCAACTCGCCGGAGCTTCGCAACAACGATTTTCGACACATTGGGCTTGACCGCCGTCGGGTCTCCGGATAGGTTGGCAGACGCCGGACTCGCACAAGTGTTTGTGCGACACGAAACAACAGCAGTTTCCCTGAAGCACGAGGCGATAGACCCGACCATGGCAGCGGCCGGTTCCCACCCACATCAAAGCTCTGAAAAGCCGCGCGGCACCGCCCCAATACCCTACATCGCGTCCGATCAGTCCATCGCCGAGGTGACGCTCAAGACCATCGTTCTGGGCAGTTTGATCTCGATCGTCTTCGGCGTCGCGAATGCCTATCTCGGGCTTAAAGTCGGGATGACGGTCTCGGCGTCGATCCCGGCTGCCGTCATTTCGATGGCGGTTCTGCGGACGCTCTTCAGGAAAGTCACCGTTCTCGAAAACAACATTGTCCAGACGATCGGCTCTGCCGGGGAATCTTTGGCGGCAGGAATCATTTTCACGATTCCCGCCTTCCTGATCTGGGAGGCGACTCTTCCCGGGTTTGAGTATCGCATCACGCAGTGGCAAATCATCGGACTATCCTTGTTGGGCGGCACATTGGGAATCCTGCTGATGATTCCGCTGCGCCGTTATCTGGTCCACAAGGAACACGGGACGCTGGCTTTTCCCGAGGGGACGGCGTGCGCCGAAATCATCATCGCAGGCGACGAGGGCGGGGGAAAAGCCAAACTGGTGTTCACCGGAATCGGGTTGGGTGCGCTCTACAAACTCTTAATGGGCGTCTTCCGCATGTGGCCGGAAAGCCCGGTCTACGGATTCAAAGAGCGACTGCCCGGCGGTGCCGTCGGGATCGATGCAACCCCGGCGTTGCTGGGCGTCGGGTACATCATCGGGCCGAAGATCGCCTCGCTGATGATGGGCGGAGCGGTCATGGGGTATCTGGGCATTGCGCCGCTGATCAAGTACATCGGTTCCGCCCTCCCGGCGGGGCTGATCCCGCCGGCCGATATTCCCATCGGAGAGATGGACCATGACGCGCTCCGAGGATACTTCGTCAAATATCTGGGAGTCGGCGCAGTGGCGCTCGGCGGCTTCGTGTCACTGGCCAAGTCCCTGCCGGTCATTATTCACTCGTTCAGTCAGGGATTCGGGCAGTTGCTCAAACGGGGCGGCGAGACGGCCGGTGCGGTTCCGCGCACCGATCGCGATCTGTCGATGTCCGTTGTCCTGATCGGATCGCTGGCGATCGCCGTCGCCATCTGGGCGTTCCCCAGCACCGAGCTGCACTTCATGGGTGCGCTTCTGGCCATCCTGTTCGGGTTTTTCTTCGTCGTCGTGGCGGCAAGGATCGTCGGCTTGGTCGGCTCCTCTTCGTCCCCGGTATCGGGAATGACCATCGCCACGCTGCTGGTCACCTGCCTGGTCCTGCTGAAGTTTGGGGTGTCCGGTGTCTCCGGCATGGTAACGGCCATGTCGGTGGGGACAGTCGTCTGCATCGCGGTCTGCATGTCGGGCGACATCGCGCAGGATCTCAAGACCGGATACTTGCTGGGGGCGACACCGCGCAGCCAGCAGATTGTCGAGTTTATCGGTCTGTTTTTCCCGGCATTGCTGATGGGCGGTGTGGTCTTCTGGCTCGCGGGGTCGTTTGGATTCGTCGCATCACCCGAGCATCCCGAACCGTTGCAGGCGCCCCAGGCCAATGTCATGGCGATCGTCGTGCGCGGCGTCATGGGCGGTGACCTCCCGTGGATGCCGATCATATTCGGTGCGGTCCTCGCGGCCTCCATCGAACTGGTCGGCATCGGTTCGCTGCCGTTTGCGATCGGCATGTACCTGCCGCTGGAATTGTCATCGCCGATTATGGCCGGAGGTCTGATCGCCATGATCGTCCAGAAAAAAGCCGGTCCGGCCTCGGCCGAGCGCCAGGAACGGGGCATTCTCTTCAGTTCCGGATTGGTCGCGGGCGATGCCCTGGTGGGAGTGGCGGTTGCCGGCCTGATGCTCAACGAAGGATACAAGGCCTTCTACGACAGCCACGGCGGTCTGCTCGATTCGCTGTCTGGAGCGGCCGGTCCGGCGGTTTCACTGATCGCGTTTGCGGCCATCGCGCTGTATCTCTGGACTCGCACGCGAATCAAATCCTCGTAATCGCTTTCCGCAGAATTTCGTACCATAACTGCGTGGCGGAACCGGGCGTTCGCGCGCGGTGTTGGTGTTGGCCAGCGACAGGGGATGGCCGAACATATTGAATCCCGCCGCCGGCGAATCGCCCAGGTGAAACTCGTGCAGGTGAATCCGACGTCAGACCCGACACAGAACGCAGCGGCCGTCCGGCCGCGGCCTTTCGGTGGTACTCGAGGCGGCTTCAGCAAGCTGATCGCCGTGCTGTCCATCCTCGCCGTCGTCGGATGCGCCGGCACGGCCCGCGAGACCGCCGAGACCGAGGAGAAGTCGAAACGCACCGAACCGGTCAATGAACTGGCGTTTCTGCACTTTTCCAATGGCAGCATTCTGATGACCGACGGCCAGACTCAGGCGGCCATCAGGGCCTACGAGAAGGCGCTGCTGTATGATCCCCAATCCTACGAAATCAGGATGTCGCTGGCCGATGGACACGTGCGCCAGCGGCAGTATGAACAAGCAGCCGCAGTTGCCGAGGGGATCATCGGAAAGGACGCCCGTGTCTACGGGTTGTTGGGACGCGCCTATGCGATGCTCGGTCGCAACGATCAGGCCCGCGCGGCCTATGAGAAGGTCATCGAATTCGACAAGGACGACACACAGGCGTACTGGTTTCTGTCCCGCCAAGCCGTGCGGCAGGGCGATCTGCGCAGCGCCATCGGGCACCTTGAAGCCATGTCGGAGTATGTGCGCGACTCGCGCGTTCAAAATGAAATCGCCGAACTCCACACACGTCTCGACGACCACGCCGGCGCCGCGGCTGCCTACAGCATGTCACTGCAGTTCGATTCCAGCATGGCGAACCGTCGCGCCTGGGTCGGCCTGGCCGAGGCGCTGAATGAACAGACGCTCCGCGACGAAGCCGAGGATGTCTACCGCCGCATGATGGCCATTGCCCCCGACGATCACTTCGCACGGCGTCAACTGATCCAACTGCTCCTCGACGAAGGCGACCACGAAGTCGCGCGCCGTGAACTGGAAGCGCTCCTAACCGACAATCCCGCCGATCCCGAACGGATGCGTCTGGGGGTGCTGCTCTATAACGCTGCGCAGTATGATCGGGCCGAGAGTCTGTTCACCGTCATTGCCGCAGAAGAGGATCCCTACATTCCATTCTTCTACCTGGGACGGATCGCGTTCACACGCGAGCGATTCGCGGCCGCGAAAGATTACTTCCGCCGTGCGGTGGAGACCGATGACACGCTCCCCGACGCGTGGATTGCATGGGGCAACACGCTGTTGGCCGAAGACTCGCTGGAGGCGGCTTTGGAGTTATCCCAGCGTGCCGAGCAGCGCGCGCCTGATCCCGCCGACTTCTGGTATTTCACCGGGGTTGCGCTCGCGCGACACGATCAGCACGACAGTGCCGTTGTCTGGCTGCGTCGCGCGTGGGACGCCGACACCGCCAACGCTCGTGTCCAATTCAGTCTGGCGGCCTCGTTGGAGCGCTCCGGACATTTCAACGAGGCGGCCGCGCAATTCAACAGTCTGCTCCAACGCGAGCCCGACAATGCCAGCGCGCTGAACTACCTGGGTTACATGTATGCCGACAGCGGCATCAACCTGCAGGAATCGCTCCAACTGATCGAGAAGGCCGTCGACATCGATCCCGACAACGGCGCCTATCTGGACAGCTACGCCTGGGTGCTGTATCGACTCGGTCGGCTCTCCGAAGCGGAAGGCATGATCAAGCGCGCGGCCGACGTGCTGTCCAGTGATGCCGTCATTCACGATCATTACGGCGACATTCTGGCGGCGATGGGGCGTCGTGACGAGGCCGCTGTACGCTGGCGGCGCGCGCTCGAACTCGATCCGGGAAACCGCCCGATCATCGAGAAGCTCGGCATCGATCCATAGCCGGGAATTCATTGCACAACCGAAGATCAGCGGATAGTTTGCGCGCGTGAGCCGCATGGACGTGCCGGTACGCCTTCGCGGATGCCCACTCAGGAATGTGGCCGTTCTCTGCGTCGCATGGTACGGACTCGTCCTTCACGCCGGGTGTGCCCGACATGGAATCCCCTCCGGCGGACCGGCCGATGAGACCGCGCCCGTCGTGCAGCGCTCCGTGCCGACGTCCGGTGCCGTCAATACCGACCGCACCACCCCCATCGTCATCGAATTCTCCGAGCCGGTCGCCCGCGAGACACTGGCCGGACAAGTGACGGTGTCTCCGGCGCGCCATGGATCGCCCCAGATCAAGTGGTCCGATGGCGACCGGACGATTCGTCTCACTTGGACCGATACGCTGCGCGAGAACACGACCTATCGCGTATCGCTCGGCGCCAAGCTGTCGGACCGGCGGCAGAATGCATTGAAAGAACCGTACACGTTTGCCTTCGGGACCGGCCATCGGATCGACGGTGGGCACATCATCGGCCGTGTGGAGCCGCTCGATCCGGCCCAGCGCGCGGCCGCGTCGTGGACGGTCAACGCCTACCAACTCGAAGCGCTGCCCGATACGTTTTGGCGTGCCACGCCCGCCTATACGACCCGCACCGGCCCGGAGGGCCGCTTTGACCTTCCATTTCTGCGGGCGGGCGAATACCGTTTGTTGGCGTTCGCCGACAGAGACAACAACGCCGTGCACGATCCCGGCGAGTCGTACGGGCTGCCGGAGCGCAACGCCATCGCGACCGATACGTCGCTGCCGGACTCGCTCTCCATCTTCGGATTTCCCTATGACACGTCCACCTTCTGCCTGCGCCGATGCATTGCTACGGTGCAGCACGGAGTCACATTGACGATGACGCATCCGATCGACACTATGCGGCTGTCCGAATCGAGCATCGCGGTGAGCGATTCCGCCGGCGAACACCCCATTGCGTTTGCGTTGATTCCACCGACCGCGCGTCGCGCCGCGCAATTGGAGCTCCTGACAGAGGGACTCACCGCCGGTCAGACGATCCGCGTCGCCTGCGCGGGACTCTACGACCATCGCGGACAGGGACTGTGCGCCGACGCCGAGTGCTTCACCGTCGTCAATGACATTCGTGACACCAGCGGTCCCACGATTGTTTCAGTTGCGTTGCCGACAGTACGGGTCGCACTCACGCCGTTTGAACCGATTCGCTGGGAGTTCAGCGAACCGGTCGATGCCCAACGACTGTCGGATGCCGTGCGGGTCACCGACACGCTCGATGCCGCAATCGACGGCGAACGGATCTGGCGCAATCCGCTGTTGTTCGACTATGTCCCCGCAAACGGCTGGCCCGATGATGGGCCTGTGCGTGCGCGCATCGACTCGGCTGCTCTGTTCGACCGCCACGGGAACGCGGCGCCGTCGCAGGCCCTCGAATGGGTTTTCGAGCCGTTGACAGCGGCACGAATGGGCCGGATTGAAGGGGATGTGACAATCGCTGATTCGAGTTTGAATGCCGCCGTTTGCCATATCACACTCCGACGAACCGGCACGTCGACCAGCACACACATCCAACGCGCCGGTCCCGGTCCGTTTTCCGTCGAGATACCGGGCGGCAATTGGCAGTTGTCGGGGTATCTCGATGCCAATGGCAATGGCGAATTCGAGACGGGTCGGCTGATGCCGTGGCAGTTCGCCGAACCGATGACGGTCCATCCCGACACGCTCGTCGTCCGCCCGCGGTTCACGTTGGAAGATGTCGAACTGAAGTTTGATTGATGGGATCAACTCGCGGCGTGCATCACGACGAACCTGAAACACGCGCGCCGACGACTCACTACTGAACCGGAGACCTCCAATGCGCAATTTTACGTGGGACCAATGGCGCGGGCTGATCGTCGAGTACGGCGCAGCCGTCGCCCTGTCCGTCGGACATGTGTTGCTCATCGTGCTCATCGGATGGATTGCCGTTCGCGCCGCCCGACGGGCATTGCGAAAGCTCGAATCCGTCCTGATTGCGCGCGCCGAGCAAGAAGACTTCCACGAACGACAGGGGACCGAACGGCGGATCAAGACGCTCACGGGGCTGCTGATGACGGTCGTGCGCATCTCTATCTGGGCCGTGGTGTTGGTCACGTCTCTGACCGAACTCGGTCTCAACATCGGCCCGATCCTGGCCGGGGCGGGCATCGCGGGTTTGGCCGTCGGTTTCGGCGCGCAAAACCTCGTGCGCGACATCATCGCCGGCTTCTTCTTCATCATGGAAAACCAGGTCCGGGTCGGCGATGTCGCGATCATCAACGGCACCGGCGGATTGGTCGAGTCCATCAGCTTCCGCACCATCTCGCTGCGCGACTTGCGGGGCGTCGTCCATATCTTTCCGCATGGCGCCGTATCAACTGTCTCCAACATGTCCAAAGGATGGTCTGCCTATGTGCTCGACATGGGCATTGCCTACAAAGAAAATCCCGACGAGGCGATACAGGTCATGCGCGAAGTCTTTGCAGGGATGCGCGGTGATCCGGAGTTTGCCTCCAGGATTCTGGAAGACATTGAAATCTTCGGCGTTGACTCGTTCGGCGACTCGGCCGTCGTCGTCAAAATGCGCATCAAGACGGTTCCGCTGCAGCAGTGGTCCGTCGGGCGCGAGTTCAACCGGCGCCTCAAGCACGCCTTCGACGCCAGGGGCATCGAGATTCCCTTCCCGCATCGGACCGTCTACTTCCCCGACGAGATCAGGGCGGCGGTCCGGACCAAACAGGAGGGTTAGCGTCCGGCCCCGATCCCTCCCGGACCGGACAATTGCCCTGACGCATTGATTCATTTTTGTCTTGCGGACGGCACACGGATGCGCATCCTGTACCGGGGAGGGGCGCAAGTGACTCATAAGGGGCGGCAGGTCTTCACTCCAGATCGATGTGGCCGTGCGGCGTGGCTGATGATCGCGACGGCCGTCATGTTGTCCATCGCTGCTGGTCCGGCATTGGCCGACGACATCGCAGTGGCGCAATCGGGTCCCGACGCCGATGCCATCGAATGCCTCGTGCGGATCGGATGCGAGGCGATGGCGCAGGAACGATTTACCGAGGCGGGTGCACGTTTCTCGGAGGTCCTTTCGCTCGACTGGAATCACCCGCGCGCCTATGACCTGCTCCAGTTGGCGCGGACGAAACGCCGGCAGGCGCTGGCACGATGGGAATCGGCAGGGTGGGTCGCCCATGAGGATCGCCGGTTCAGCACGGCGATCGAGTTGTTCGGCTTGATCGTGCGCGAGGATTCCACGCGGACCGATCTGTCCCGCCGAATCATGTCGCTGCGCCATCGCGAACAGAGCGATGTGCATCTGCGCCGGGGGCTGGAGCAACTGGTGGCCGAAGACTACGGCAGCGCGATGCTCGAGTTCGAGCAGGCGCTGGCGGTCGACCCCGCCAACTCCGGCGCCGGCAAATACCTCGCGCTGGCGACACAGAGCACGAACGCGTCGGCGTCGACCGCCGATTTGCGGGCAGACCAGCCGACGTGGGCGGTCTACCGTAGCGCGCTGCTGGCATTTCGCGACGGGGACTTCGACCTGGCCGAACAACTGTGGCGGACGGTCCTGGAACAGTACCCCGGGCATCCGAACGTCTTGTCCAATTTGGAGCAGGTGCGCCGCCGCCGTGGCGATCCGGTCGCGGCGGCCGAACCGCAGTAAGGGGCGGTCGTTCGCACACGGTCCGCACTGATCATGGCACCGATCCTCTCGGAGCACTACGCGGCTTTTCCGGCGTCGAATGACGCCCTCGATGACATTCGCGAATTCGTCCAGGCGGCGCTGATCGAATCATCGTTGCGGCACAACGCCGTCGCGGGACTTCTGCTCGCCCTCGAAGAAGCGGTCACCAACATCATTCGCCACGGCTATCTGTACGGCCCCGGCCACATCCGCCTGCGCGTGCGGCGTCACCGTCGTGAAGTCCAAATCGTGCTGACCGACACCGGACGGCCGATGACGGCGGACTTCGATGACAAACCCGATCCCAGCCGCCTGGTCCGCACACAACGCCAGGGCGGATTGGGGATGCTGCTCATGTCCAAGGTGACCGACCGCATCGACTACCGACGGGTCGGCGATCAAAACATTCTCACGATCTACAAGAGCATCGGCCCCGGCGGTATCGCGCCGTCGTTTGCCCGCACCACGCGACGCACCGTTGCCTGGGCCGCCGGTGCGCTCGTTGCCCTCGGAGCTGTTGCCGCCACGCTGTGGAGTCATAATCGGGCGGAGCGCGCCATCGAGACGGCCTTCTTTTCGCGCTGGCAGGAATTCGGTCGCACCGCTGCCGCATCGTCGGCGCAGGCGGTGTTCAACGACCGATCCGATGTGGAATTGGATCAATTGATCGTCGGACTGGCGCAGGCGAATGCGGAGGTCGCGTACCTGTTTTTGATCGACGCGCACGGATCGATCCGCGCCGATCTCAAACACCCGGAACGCGTGCATGAATCATATTCGGCGCCTCCGTCACATGCCGACGAAGACACCGGTCGGCCCGTTACGCGCGCGGACGGGGAATCGATCTTTCACTTCAGCGAACCGGCACGAGTGGGTGCCGACGTGGTCGTCTCGGTGGTCTATGGCGTTCCATGCCGCGTGCTCAGCGAGCCCATCGAATCACGCCGTCGGGAAATCCTCGCCACGGGAGCGATCGCGCTGGTCGGCGGCGAGCTGGTTGTGCTGCTGCTGGTCGTCGTCATGGCGCGGCCGCTGCGCAAGCTCGGCGATGTCGTCCAACGGATGCGGTCGGGCCAGACGGCGCCCGCGGTCCCCTCGACCGCCGGATACCCCGATGAAGTCGAGCAGGTCGTCGCCGCCATGAATGAAATGGTGCAGGCAGTGACCCGCGCCGAGCAGCAGATGGCCCGGCAGGATGTCGAACGACGCGAAATCGAGCAGGCCCGGCACCTGCAACAGGCGCTGCTGCCCGGAGCGATGCCGCAGATCGACGGATTCGAGGTTGCCGGGACGCATCGCATGGCACGGCAGGTCGGCGGCGACTATTACGACGTTTTCCCGATCCGCAACGATCGCTGGGTGCTCTTCATTGCCGATGTCGCGGGCAAAGGGTTTCCGGCGGCGCTGATGATGACCGCCGTGCGCACCGCACTGCGCCTCCTGGCGCCATCGCACGATAGTCCGCGCGATATCCTGATTGCTCTGAACGACTTCATCGAGACACATCACGCCGGAGGACCATTCGTCACCGCCTGTTGCGGCGTGCTCGATCCGGATTCGGCACGGCTGACCGTCGCCTCGGCGGGACACACGCCGCTCTTGCATCGCCGAGGATCTGATCGTCCCGCGCGTCACATCCGACCCAAAGGCCGTCCCCTCGGCGTCGGGCTCAGCGGCAATGGCCACCACACCTTCGCCGACAGCTTGGAAGAAGAGGTCGTCGAACTGGGCGCGCATGATCTCTGCCTGCTCTACACCGATGGTCTCAGCGAAGCGACCGATGGCGAGGGGCGCGAGTTCGGGGCGGAAGGAATCGAAGGTTGCCTCGATGGAGTCCGAACCCAAACGGCCGCAGAAATTGTCGAATTGGTCATGGGACGGTCGGCAGACTTAGTCACCTCGGCGACCTTCACCGATGCCGCCTCCGCGACCGACGATGTGACCCTCGTTGTCCTGAAGCGTACCGCCACCCTTTTGGCCGCAGGTCGAACGGGGGAGAGTATCGATTCCAAATCCGTGCCCGGACGTTGAAGATGCCATATCGGCAGTCACAATCGCTTGCCCGACAATTTGATAGAATAAACTTGGCCGCCCATGACAGCCATGCCCGTTATCTAACAAACCCCAAGCCCCCATCCTCGTAAAACGATTAGCACTCAGGAAGTTGGAGTGCTAAGATGTAATGACAAGCCCCGGCGATCGAGTAGTGTGAGGTCACTCACCCGACACGATGCCGGCTCGCGTCTGTGAGGCAAATGCGTGGTCACCATGGATCAACTCAACGATCGTGAACGGCAGATTCTCCGCATGCTCATCGAGCATTTCGTGACGACGGCCGAGCCGGTCGGGTCACGCGTTTTGGCCATGCGCTACGGCCTTGGCATTTCGGCGGCGACCATTCGCAACACGATGCAGGACCTAGAAACGCGCGGGCTGATTCGTCAGCCGCATACCTCCGCCGGACGGGTGCCGACCGACGAGGGATACCGTCAGTATGTCGAGGACCTTCTCGACCCCAAGCCGGTGCCGAAACGTTTGGCTGAACGTTTACGCGACGAGATCGCGAATGTGCACAGCCGCGCGGTCGATGAGATTCTCGATCAGACCGCGCATGTCTTGGCGTCGGTGACGTCGCAGATCGGTGTCACCCTGGCGCCCAGTTTTGAGCAGGGCGTCATCTCGCGCATCGAACTGGTGCCGGTCGCCGAACGACGGATGCTCCTGGTTTTGGGAATCGAATCGGGGTTGGCGCGCACTATTTTATTGGAAGTGTCGGCGGAAATCGATCCCAAGTCGGTTGAGTCCACTGAACGCGCGCTCAACGACCGTCTCGTCGGCCAGCCGCTCAGTTCGTTGAAAACCAGCGCGCCGGATCGCCTGCGCGGCGACCAGCGCGCCGATGCGCGTCTCGTGAAAATGTTCTTCGATGCGGCCGATGATCTGACGACGCGTCCGCCGGGGGAATCGCTCCATGTCAACGGCACGAGCAATCTCTTCGCGCAGCCCGAATTCGCCGATCACGAAGCGCTCTCGGGTCTCTTGCGCGTCATCGAGCAGCGCACGCCCCTGATCGAGCTGCTTCAGCGCCAGGGCATGGGCGAGGGCATAGTCGTCACCATCGGACGCGAAGCCAAGCTGGCGGGCGCCGAGGGGTGCTCGCTCGTCTCGGCGAACTACACCGCCGGTCAGGTCAGCGGCACCATCGGCGTGGTCGGGCCGACGCGCATGGAGTACGCAAAACTGGTGTCAATCGTGGATTACGTAGCGAAACTGCTCTCTGAGCAGATGGAGTCATGAGCAAGGAGAAGGACCAGACGAAGGATGAACGAACTGTCGGCGTCGAACAGATCGACACCGAACACGAGGACCAGCATGTCGCCGCGAGTGAATCCGGCGATGGGACCGTGACGGTCAGGACATCCGGATCGCCGGCGGTCACGCCCGAACCGGAGTCGGTCGACTGGCAGGATCGCTACCTGCGGCTGGCCGCGGAATTCGACAATTTTCGGAAACGTTCGGCGCGTGAGTATGCGTCGATCATCGCCAATGCCGAGTGCGATCTCATCGCCGAATTGACCGAGGCGCTCGACAATCTCGAACGCGCCCGCACTGGCGATCATACCGGCGAAACAATCGACGAGTTTGTGCGCGGACTCGATCTGATCCGCGATCAAATCTGGGAAGCGCTCGCAGCGCGCGGATTGGAACGCATGACCGTTGTCGGCGAAAAGTTCGACCCCGGATTACATGACGCCATGATGCGCATGCCCTCGAATGAGTACGAAGAAGGAGTGATCGTACAGGAAGTGGCTCCGGGCTACCGCCTTAAGGACAAGGTCCTGCGCCACGCGCGCGTGATCGTGTCGCAAGGCAAACCGGAGGAGGGGAAGGAATCGTAGGGGCACCCGTTCGCTACGCTCAGGACAAGCGGCGTGCCGTGCCCAGTCAGCTCAAGAGTCGAAGATCCCGCACAGCCGGGCTGTCCCGCACAGATGAATTGCAAACGATGAAGAAAGGATAATGTCATAATGGCCAAAGTCATAGGAATCGATCTGGGAACGACCAACTCCTGCGTCGCCGTGATGGAAGGCGGGCAGCCGACGGTCATTCCCAATGCGGAAGGCGGACGGACCACACCGTCGATCGTCGCCTTCACCAAGGATGGCGAACGTTTGGTCGGACAGATCGCCAAACGTCAGGCGATCACCAACCCGGAGAACACCGTGTTCTCCATCAAACGGTTCATGGGACGCCGGCACTCCGAGGTCGGGTCCGAAGAAAAGATTGTGCCCTATCGCGTGACCGAGAACGCCTCAGGTGATGTGCGCGTGATTGCGGGCGGCAAGGAATACGCCCCGCCGGAAATCTCCGCTTACATCCTGCAGGAGCTGAAGAAAACGGCGGAGAACTATCTGGGCGGCCCCGTGACTCAGGCGGTGATCACGGTTCCCGCTTACTTCAACGATTCGCAGCGTCAGGCGACCAAGGATGCCGGACGCATCGCCGGTCTCGAAGTCCTGCGCATCATCAACGAGCCGACCGCGGCATCGTTGGCATACGGCCTGGACAAGAAGAAGGATGAAAAGATCGCGGTGTACGATCTGGGGGGCGGTACATTCGACATCTCGATTCTCGAATTGGGCGACGGCGTCTTCGAAGTGCGCTCCACCAACGGCGACACGCATCTGGGCGGCGACGATTTCGATCAGCGCATCATCGACTGGATGGCCGATGAATTCCGCAAGTCGTACACGATCGATCTGCGCAAGGATCGCATGGCACTGCAGCGTCTCAAAGAAGCGGCGGAGAAGGCCAAGATCGACCTGTCCTCGACGATGCAGACCGCGATCAATCTGCCGTTCATCACCGCCGATCAGACCGGACCCAAGCATCTGGAGCTGACACTGTCGCGCGCCAAATACGAATCACTGGTTGACGATCTGCTCCAGCGCACAGTCGGCCCGTGCCGGCAGGCGCTCAAGGATGCCGGCGTCGCGGCAGCCGACATCGATGAAGTCGTGCTGGTGGGCGGCATGACCCGCATGCCGAAGGTTCAGCAAATCGTCAAAGAACTCTTCGGCAAAGAGCCGCACCGTGGCGTCAACCCCGATGAAGTGGTCGCGATCGGCGCGGCGATTCAGGCCGGCGTGCTGGCGGGCGATGTCAAAGACGTGCTCCTGCTGGATGTCACGCCGCTGTCGCTCGGAATCGAGACGTTGGGCGGCGTGATGACCAAGCTCATCGAGCGCAACACCACGATCCCTACGAAGAAATCGCAAATCTTCTCGACTGCCACCGACAATCAGCCGGCGGTCTCAGTGCATGTCCTGCAGGGCGAACGCGAAATGGCGGTCGACAATCGCACGCTCGGGCGTTTCGATCTGGTCGGAATCCCGTCGGCGCCGCGCGGTGTGCCGCAGATTGAAGTGTCATTCGACATCGATGCCAACGGCATCGTCAATGTCTCCGCCAAGGATTTGGCGACCGGAAAAGAGCAGAAGATTAAAATCGAGTCGTCAAGCGGGCTGACCGAGCAGGAAATCAAGTCGATGGTCAAGGACGCCGAGGAGCACGCCGAGGACGACAAGAAGAAGAAGGCGTTGATCGAGGCGCGTAACAAAGCCGACCAAATGGTCTACACCACCGAGAAAACACTGAAAGATCACGGCGACAAAGTCGGCGCCGATGAACGCAAAAAGATCGAAGAGGCCATCGCCAAGGTGAAGTCGGTGCAGACCGGCAGCGATGCCAAAGCCATCGAGGACGCGGTCGAAGAGTTGATGCAGGCATCCCACAAGCTCGCCGAGGAGATGTACAAACAGGCATCGCAATCGCAGACCGCCGCCGGTGATGCAGGAAAACCGGATGCATCCGGCTCCGATACGAAACCGACGGGCGACGCCAAGGATGGCGGAGTAGTCGACGCCGATTACGAAGTGGTCGATGACAAGGGGAAGTAATCCCCGCGCATGGGATGCTGATGGGATGGTGATCTCAACTGGCTGTCGGCGTGGATAAACGCGACTACTATGAAATCCTGGGCGTCGGGCGTGATGCCGATGCCGAAGCGATCAAGCGCGCCTATCGCAAGCTGGCGGTAAAGTTTCACCCCGACAAAAACCCCGGTGACAAGGCCGCCGAAGACAAATTCAAAGAGGCGACCGAGGCCTACGAAGTTCTCAAGGACCCCAAGAAACGGCAAGTCTACGATCAATTCGGCCACACGGGATTGTCGGGTGCCGGGGCCGCAGGTACCGGCGGGTTCGGCGGGTTTGACATTAACGACGCGTTACGCGCCTTCATGCGCGACTTCGGCGGCGGCGCATTCGAGGATCTGTTCGGTGGATTGGGTGGTGGGTCGCGTCGCGGACGCAGCGGCCCGGTCGCCGGTGCCGATTTGCGCGTTCGCCTGAAACTGACGCTCGAAGAAATCGCGGCGGGTGTCGAAAAGAAAATTCGCATCAAGCGCAGGGTGACCTGCGAGACCTGCAACGGGAGCGGCGCCAAACCGGGCGCGGGAACGACCACTTGCCCGCAGTGCCGCGGAGCCGGTGAAGTGCGGCAGGTGTCCCGCTCGGTCTTCGGGCAGTTCGTCAACATCAGCACCTGTCCGCAATGCCGGGGCGCCGGCGAAATCATCGAGACACCGTGCGTGACCTGCCACGGCGACGGGCGCGTCGACGGCACCTCGACTATCACGGTCAAAGTCCCCCCCGGTGTTTCCGAGGGCAACTACATCACCGTGCGCGGCGCCGGCCATGCCGGACCGCGCGGCGGTCCCTCAGGCGACGCACAGGTTTTGATCGAGGAAACGCCGCACGAATACCTCGAGCGCCATGGCGACGACCTGCTCTATCGTTTGCCGTTGAGCTTTTCGCAGGCGGCGCTCGGCGATGCGGTGGTCGTACCGACGATCAATGGCTCGGTGAAACTGAAGATTCCCTCGGGCACGCAGTCGGGCAAGATGTTCCGCTTGCGCGGCAAAGGACTGCCGCACTTGCGCGGTTTCGGCACCGGCGATCAACTGGTTCAGGCGATCGTCTGGACGCCGACCGAACTGTCGCGCGAAGAGAAGGAACTGCTCGAACGCTTCTCGACGCTCAACGGCGGCCAGCCCCCCAAAGCCGACAAGAGTTTCTTCGACAAACTGCGCTCCACCTTCGGCGGCTGAGCGCGCGATAATCAGCCATCATGTCCCGCCATGTGCACGCCGCGCGTCCAGGCGAGGCGCATCCTGGCGCGGGCCGCCGGTCTTCGTCGGTATCCTCACTTGACGCTCCGGTCGAATCTGTCTTGCTTAAATGATCGATCGGTTGTGCTTGCCGGCACGCTGCGTGTCGAGCCGATGCCATGACGACGACCTACCAAGCGCGCCAACGTTTGGCCGATGCGCCGGGATTCTTTTGGACACCCCCCGATGAGATTCAAAACGGCTGCGTGCGGCTCTTCGGCGACGAGGCGCGCCACGCGCGGACTGTATGCCGCGTGACCGCGGGCGAAATGATCACCGTCTGTGACGGCGCCGGGAACGCTTACGACTGCGAAGTCGAGTCCAGCGGCACGCGCGAACTCTTCGCGCGCGTGATCCGTCAGCATCGGGCGCTCGGCGAGCCGATCGCGCAGGTGACGCTGGCGGCCGGTGTCGGACGTCCTGCCGTGTTCGACTGGATCGTCGAGAAAGCGGTCGAACTCGGAGCCGTGCGCATCATTCCGTTGCGCGCGCATCATTCGCCCTCGTCGCTGGGCGGACACGATGCCGCGAAACGTCGTGTCACGCGCTGGCGACGGCTGTCGCTGGCGGCGATGAAGCAGTCGCTGCGCACCGTATGGCCGCCGATCGAGGACATGCAAACACCGGATGAATTGGCCACGACACTCGGCCAATACCATTGGGTCTGGCTCGGCGATCCCGAGGGCGGCTCGATTACGGGAACTGACGATCGGCCGCCGGGGCGGCGTCAGGTCCTGCTGATTGTCGGCCCGGAGTCGGGCTTCACCGCCGACGAACGGCGCGTCTTCATCGATGCCGGAGCGCGGGCCATGTCGCTGGGCGAGCGACGCCTCCGTGCCGAGACCGCGGCGTTGGCGGCGTTGACGCTCGTCATGCACCGCCTGGGGGATATATGACAGACGAGAGACCGTACAACGAACACTGCATTTTCTGCCGCATCATCGCCAAAGAGATGCCCGCGAAGATCCGGTACGAGTCCGAACATGTCGTTGCCTTCGAAGACATCAATCCGCATGCGCCGACACATGTTCTCATCTGCCCCACGGGTCACTACCCCACATTCCTGGAATCGCCGCCGGATGTGCTCGCCCAATTGGACGCAGCAGTCAAGGGGATCGCAGAAGAACTCGGCTTCGGCGAACGTGGATTCCGTCTCGTGGTCAACAACGGGCCCGAATCGGGGCAGATCGTGTTTCACCTGCACTACCACTTTCTCGCCGGAAAAAAGATGGGCGGATTCTGACTCGATCAGTTAATCGAAGTCTGCATCTCGTCGGCTTCTCGATTGGCATGGCTGGTACTATCAAGGAGTCGATCGATCGAGTACCGTCCTGACCCAAGCCACATCAACGTGAAGTAGCAGAGCGCATAGAGCGTCGGCAGCTCCTGCCGTCGCCAGCCGTCGTCGGTGTGGACGATGATCGCCGCGACCAGCATCGTGACCAGCAGGGGTATGGCCGCCAGACGTGTCGTCAGCCCCAGCATCAACGCCACCGAGCAGAAAAACTCAGCGAAGACCGCCAAGGCCATGCTGACCTCGGGACCCACACCGATGGGGTTTCCGAAGCTCGATGCCCGCTCACCGAAGCCGGTCAGCTTTCCCCATCCATGAGTGAGCATCGTCGATCCCAGCCCGATGCGAAACACCAGCAAGGCGGCATCGACATGCCGACCGGAAGTCCTGGTACACACGACTACCCGCCACAGTTTTTTCATCATCGACTCCATTCGCTGAATTGTCGTGGCAAAAGTCGCCGGGATTGCGACTCGCGCTCATGGTAACAACAACCGACGGATGTCGGCGGCAGTTTCCACGATGACATCGGCGCGGGAGAAATCCAGCGCCCGCGTCGTGTCGTTGGGAAAGGCGATGACACTCATTCCTGCCGATTGGGCGGCTCCGACTCCCACATCGGTATCCTCGATGGCGACACAGAGCCCCGGTGACACTGCCAATCGGCGTGCCGCCTCCCGGTAAATGTCCGGTGCCGGTTTCGGCGCCCTGACATCATCGCCGGAAACGACGCTGTCAAAGTGTGAGACGATCCCGCCGTCAGCGAGAACTCGCGCGATGATCTGGCTGAGCGCGGATGAGCACACCGCCAGGCGATATCCGGTCTCTCGAAGGTCGGCGATGAGCTTGAGGATGCCGTCGCGCCAGGGCTGGCCCCGCTCGGCAATGATCTCTGTGTAGATCGCCTTACGCTCAGCCACAAGCTCCTCGACCGTCGACTCCAGAGCGCATCGATCCTTAAGAATCTCGAACATGCGGCGGTCGGTGGAACCGAGAAACTCGCGGTTGTCGTCCCGCGTGAACCCGATGCCCCGCCCGGCGAGCATACGGACAGCCGATTCAAAGTGGACCGGCTCCGAGTCGACGATGACGCCGTCCATATCAAAGATGACGGCCGTGAATCGAGTCTTTCCGATCATCAGCGCAAACGCCTCGTCAAACGGGGCTAACGGTATCTCGTAACATATTGATGGTTAATGAGATACGAAGGTCACGCAATCGATTTCGCGATCCGATTGACAAGGACCGGTCCCCATAGGATATTACTGTGCCGATCAATCAGAACAATGGGTGATCTGCGTAATTGTCTGTGGATGGATGATATGACACGACTTCACTCACCTATAAATGGGGCCGTTGCCCGGCGAAAGGGGTTGAACGGTTGAATGACGGGCGTTCGCGTACGCGACGATGAGTCGTTTGAACGCGCCTTGAAACGTTTCAAAAAAACGTGCGAAAAGGCCGGTATTCTGTCTGACATCAAAAAGCATCAGCACTTCGAGAAACCATCGGACCGGAAAAAGCGCAAGCTGAATCAGGCCAAGCGCCGCATGCGGAAGCGGCACTACAGTAACGAATAGTGTATCGCCTGCCGGGAAGGGGATTCGAGGCACAATAAGAGTGGGCCTCGCGAGGAACTGATTCGAATTGATTCGACTCTCTCCATCGTAACGGAGTGAGGTTCTCAACGTGCGGCACCGCCGTTCGCGGTGCAAGGGGGGCACATGAATCTCATCGACATTCTGCTGCTCATTGGCGTCGCCGCCTGCATGGGCTGGGGCGCCAAGAAGGGGTTCGTGCGGATGATCATGATCACCGCCGGGCTTGCCGCCGCCATTGTTCTGGCGGTGCACCACAACGATTCGTTCTCCACCCAACTGGCGGGGTTTCTGAATGCCTCGGCCATGTGGGTCACGATGGCGGCGTTCATCCTCTCGTCGATGCTGCTCTTCGCGTTGTTCCGCATCGCGGCCAAGATGTTTTACCGGGTCGCCAGCGTCCAGCAGCTCGGCAAGCAGGACCAATTCGGCGGAGCCCTGGTCGGCATCGTCTTCGGCTGGGTGATGATGGGATACCTTGTCTTCCTGGCGCTGTTTCTGCCGCTGCCGTATACCGTCGAGGGCAGCTTGGAGCAGAGTCTGCTGTCGTTGCGCATGGCGTCGGCGGTCCCTTTCCTCTATGAGACAACCGCCAAGCTGCACCCGTCCCAGGACAGCTTCGTCGTCAAGATGGAAGACTCGCTGGACGGAGCGATGCGCAGCGTCCGCAAGGATCGACCCGGACGCAAAGTCAACCGCGCCATTGAAGAGGCGCGGGTCGACGACTACCTCGACCGGATCGACCGCTATTTCAATTCCGACTATTGATCCGCTCCCGCGACCACGAGCTTCGAAGCCCTCGCCGGGATTCCGGCGGGGGCTTTTTGGTCGATCGGCCCCTTGCCCTGTGTCGACCGCCGGGCGCCATCATTTTTCTTCGCGTTGACGGCAACGCGGGCCGAGGCGATGTTATATTTTGACGCCATGAGTGATGCCGTCATTGCCGGCGCGCAGGATTGCGCCATCCTGGAGTTCGACAAGATTGTCAACGCCACACTGGCACTGTGCGCATCCACAATGGGGCGGGAATGGATCGCCCGTCGCCGGCCAACGGCGGACCTGCGGCTGCTGGATCGTCGGCGCGACGAACTGGCAGAAATGCTCACCGTGCTGCGGTCCGGAACATTCCCGAGTCTGGGTCTGCCCGACCTTCGCCCGTCTCTGGAAAAAGCCGCACGGGAGGGATCGTTCCTCGATGCCCCCGAATTTCTGATCGTTCTGGAGTTTCTAACCGGCATCGACACGCTCCTGCGTTTCACCAAAGTTTCCAACGTCGCCTGTCCGCATCTGGAGGAGTACTTCGAAAATTTGAGCGCGGCGTACCCCTTGCGCTCGGCCCTTCAGCATGCCATCACGCCCGAGGGCGACGTCGCCGATAACGCCTCGCCGGAGCTTTCACGCATCCGCAGCGAAAAACGCCGCGTGCGCGATCGCATCGTCGGGCGTCTCGAACGGCTGTTGGCGTCACGGGTCAGCGATCCGTCACGCACCGATGACATCATCACGTTGCGCAACGACCGCTTTGTCATCCCGATGCGCGAAGGCGATCCGGCCGCCAACGACGGCATCATTCAGGACCGCTCCGGCTCCGGTGCGACGCTCTTTGTCGAGCCGATGGGTGTCGTCGAACACAACAACGCCCTGCGCCGCCTCGACATGGAAGAAGGGCGCGAGGTCGAGCGCATCCTGCGCGAACTGAGCGACATCTTGCGTGCCCATCGCGATGCACTGGCCGGTGATGTCGACGCCATCGGCGCGCTCGATGCGATCGCCGCGCTGGCGCGGTTGTGTCTGAAGATCGACGGGGTCGTGGCCGAACGCCGCGATGAGGCCTCCCTGCGGCTCGTCGACGCGCGCCATCCGCTGCTCGTACTCAAATCGTTGTCGTTACACCCCGACCAGCGGTTCCCCATTGTGCCGATGACTGTCGAACTCGGCGATCACCACACGACGATCATCATCACCGGCCCCAACACCGGCGGCAAAACCGTGGCGCTCAAGTCCATCGGCCTGCTGACTCTCATGGCCCAGGCTGGCTGGCCGGTTCCGGCCCGAGAGGGGACCGCACTGGGCGTATTCGATTGCATCATTGCCGATATCGGCGATGAGCAGTCGATTGAATCTTCGCTGTCGACCTTTTCCTCACACCTCTCGCGCATCGGCGATGCGTTACACCGCGCAACCTCACACACACTGGTACTGTTGGATGAACTCGGCGCCGGGACGGATCCGAAAGAAGGCGCAGCGCTGGGCGAGTCGATTGTGTCCACGCTGACCGAACGCGGGACCCGGCTCGTCGTCACGACCCATCACACCGCCTTGAAGACGCTGGCGCAGCACGACGCCCGCATCGAGAACGCATCGCTCCTGTTTGATTCGAAGACGCTCTCGCCGTCATACGAATTTCGTGTCGGGCTGCCGGGGGCGTCGTATGCCATCGACATCGCGCGACGGCTGGGGCTGCCGGAAGACGTTGTCGCCCGCGCGTCGTCGCTGTTGGGCGAACAGGAGAAAGACCTCTCCGCCATGCTCAAAGAACTCGATGAACGACTGGAATCGTTGCGAAAGCGCGAGAGCGAGGCGGAGCGCCACCGCATGTCCGCATCCGAGCTTGAGGAATTCTATCGCGGACAGATGAAAAAGTTCGAAGCGAAGGAATCGGAGCGCAAGAAGGAAGCGCTGGCCGAAGCCGAACGCATCGTGACCGGGACGCGACGCGAAATGGAACGGCTCGTGCGCGAAATCCGCGAATCGCAGGCCGACGCCCAGCGTGTCAAAGCGGCACACAAGGAAATCAGCGAACGATTGTCGGAGATCAGCCGCACGAAAGAGGAGATAATCGCGCCGCCGCCCGAACCGGCCACCGGACCGCTGGCCATCGGTGACACCGTGTGGATTGACGTCTTTGAGCAGGAAGGCGAACTGGCCGACATCGACGACGGACGCGGCAAAGTCAAAGTCCGTGTCCGAAATTTTCTGTACAATCTCGACCGCAGCGCCATCCGAAAGGTTCAATCGGCAGCCGCCGCGCCGGCAAAGCCGCGAACGACGGTCCCGGTGTTTCTCCCGCCCGACGTGGGGGGCGAACTCTCGTTGCGGGGGTATACAGTCGATGAGGCCCTCCAGCGTCTGGATCACTACCTCGACGACGCCCGTCTCGCCGGTTTGACCGAGGTGCGTATCGTGCACGGACGCGGCGAAGGAATTCTCCGCCGCGCGGTCGGCGACTACCTGGGACGCGATGCCCGGGTCGCAGCCAGGCGTTCAGGGCACTGGAATGAAGGAGCCGACGGAGTTACCATCACGACGCTGCATCCGTTGTGAGAGCCATGGCCGACGACATCATCAAAGAACAAATCAAGGAAGCGACCGACATCCTGAGCGTCATCGGGCAGTTCGTGACGCTGAAGAAGCGCGGCGCCAATTGGCTCGGCCTGTGCCCTTTTCATACCGAAAAAACCCCATCGTTCAATGTCCATCCGACGCGCCAGTTCTTTCATTGCTTCGGCTGCGGCAAAGGCGGGGACGTTTTCAGCTTCCTTATGGAGCACGAGGGATGGAGTTTTCCGGAGGCGCTGAAGTATTGCGCCGACCGCGCCGGCATCCGGCTGCCGACGCGGGACGATCACGACGACGAGCGCTCAACTCAACGACGCGCCATGCAGGCAGCGCTGTCACTGGCGGATGCGGTGTACCGCCGCACGCTGTTTTCCCCTGAGGGAAATGCCGCGCTCGATTACCTCCACAAGCGCGGATTTGAAGACGCTGTGCTCAAGACGTCCGGCGTCGGATACGCCCCGAATTCCTACGACCGTCTCCTGAAAGCGGCCAAAGCGCAGGGCATCTCCGAGAAAGCGCTGCAGGCGGCCGGATTGATCGGCATCTCACAAAAGAGCGGACAGCCGTATGATCGGTTCCGAAACCGCGTGACATTCCCCATCCAAAGTCTGTCGGGCCACACGGTCGCGTTCGGCGCACGGGCCCTGGCGGCCGACGACGAACCCAAGTACCTCAATTCTCCCGAAACGGATCTGTACCACAAGGGTCGCATCCTCTATGGACTCTCCTGGAGCCGTGAGGCGATCCGACGCGCCGACTGCGCCTTGATCGTCGAAGGGTATCTGGACTGGCTGCGCTTGTTCGCGTCCGGTCTCGACAATGTCGTCGCAGTCTCCGGTACTGCGATGACCGACCACCAGGCCGTGCTGCTGTCGCGATTCTGCCGACGCATAATCCTGATCTTCGATGCGGATTCGGCTGGCCAGCGCGCCGCGTTACGCGGGATCGAGGTCGCCTTCAACGCCGGTGTCGGTGTCGATGTCGTCGAGCTGCCATCCGGAGACGATCCCGACACCTTCGTTCGGCGCGAGAGCGCCGAGAAGCTGCGTGCGATGATTGATGCGGCGCCAACCATCGTCGAGTACCGTGTCCGGCAGGCCCGTCAGCGCGACGGACGCTTCGATTTTCTCGCCCGCGAGCAATTGACCAAGGAACTGGCTGAGCTGGCGCGACGACTCGACGACGCCGACCGCCGCGAGACATTCATCGGCGAGGCGGCAGGATTCCTCGAGATCGATGAAGCCCACTTTCGTCAGTCGGTCGGATCACGTTCCGCGACGACATCGGTCGGCGGCCAAAGCCCGTTACGGATTCGTCAGATCCCCACGCGTGACGAAGAGTTGTTGCGCATCCTGGCCGACGATCCCGAACGGGTGGCGCAGGCGCGTGAGGCGATCGTGCCCGATGATTTCCGGCAGTCGCTCCACCGACGGATGTATGCGGCGTTGTTGGAGTGGGAGGCAAAAGGCGATGCACGGCCGTCGCCAGAGCAGTTGGGCCGGCAACCCGACGAAATCGCCGAATGGTCGCGGCTGTTCGCGTACGATACCAATCCGGATGCCGCGCAGCAGGTCTTCCGGGACGCCCTCGGAGAGTTCTCCCGACGCCATCGCGCGGTCCCCCGATTGAAGAGTCTGATCGCCCAGGCCGAGAAGGCCGGCGACACCCAGACCGCCAACCGGCTCACCGAGGAACTGGCAGCGCAGATGCGTCTGGACACCCGCGATGACCCCGCTGACAAGGCGACGACGGCTGCGGGAGTTCAGTCGCGGTAGTCGGGGCAAAAAAAGCTTGACCATGCCGCCGAACTGTGGCAATGTTTGAGTTTACCACTGGGACGGGCTCGATGCAAAGTCGCAGGTTCAGGGCCCATAGCTCAGCCGGTTAGAGCAGCTGACTCATAATCAGTTGGTCCCAGGTTCGAGTCCTGGTGGGCCCAGGATGACTGGTCAAGTCCGTACGAACGATGGGACACACGCTCAATGGCAATGGGGGACAACGTGTCAGGAGAGTACTGGTCGGGCGATTAGCTCAGTTGGTTAGAGCGTTCGGTTCACATCCGAAAGGTCACTGGTTCAAGTCCAGTATTGCCCACCATTTCGGCGACGTTCGATGGTTGAAGATCAACTTGGGAAACAGTCGGAGTTTCGCCAGACCCCCTGCGAGCGGGTCTGGTCTCGACAAACGACTGACGTGCGCACCGAATCGGTGCGCTTTTTTTGTCTCTGGGTGACGGCCTGATGATTGAAGTCATCGACAGGAGTTCGCGCGTGATGTCGAACAACAGCATCGAGTTGCTCCTGAAGCTGCAGGGGTTGGACTACCAACTGCTGGAGCTGGAGCGGTCCAAAGAGTATTTGCCGGACATGATCGGCAACTTGCGCGCCGCGATTACGGCGGCCGAAAAAGATCTCGCCGAGGCGCAGGATCAGATGGAAGCGACGCAGTTGGAGCAGAAACGGCTCGAGCTGCGGGTCAAAGAAAAAAATGCCGACCTGGAACGGCTCCTCAAGCAGATGATCGACATCAAGACCAACAAAGAATACGATGCGCTGACGCGGGAAATCGAGCACATCAAATCCGAGATCGCCCGCTCCGAGGAAGCGATCCTGGCCGCCATGGAGCATTTCGACAATCTGACCAAAGCGATTCAGGAGAAAAAGGCCGCGACGGATGAGATCAGGTCCTCCAATGGCAGCCAATTGGAGTCGATCCAAAGCGAAGTCGATTCGGTCGGCGAGAAGATTCGCATCAAGGAGGACGAGCGACGCAACGTGCTGGTGCGCCTCGACGACACGCTGGTCTCCACCTACGAGCGGGTGCGCAAGGGACTGGGCGGCGGCGCGGTCGTGCGCGTACGTCACCGCGCCTGCTCCGGATGCTTTGCCACGCTCCCGCCGCAGTTGATTCAGGAAATCCGGCGCGGCGAACGACTGATTACCTGCTTTACCTGCGGGCGCATTCTCATCTGGGACGACGACGAAAGCGAATAGCCGCCGCTGATCGTATCAGGATCGCACACAATGGTCACCACCCGATCGTTGCAGGCAACGCACACGGTGCAGGACAATGGCCGTGACCGTCACACCCGCATTGGCCCCGAAGCGCTGACGTTCGATGACGTCCTGCTCGTTCCGGCCAAGTCCGATGTCCTGCCCAATAACGTCGATGTCTCCACGCAGCTTGGTCCGATCACCATGCCGCTGCCGATAATTTCGGCGGCCATGGACACGGTGACCGAGTCACGGCTGGCGATCTCGCTGGCGCGGCTGGGCGGGATGGGCACGCTCCACCGCAACATGCCGATCGATCGCCAGGCGGCGGAAGTCGGACGCGTGAAGCGATCCGAAAGCGGTATGATCACCGATCCGATCACCCAGGGGCCGAATGAACCCCTGAGCCGGGCCGTTGAAATGATGCGGCATCACGCGATCTCCGGAATCCCCATTACCGAGGAAGGCCGTCTGGTCGGCATTTTGACCAACCGCGATCTGCGGTTCTGCAAGGACCTCTCGGTGCCGATCCGCGACGTGATGACGAAGCCGCCCCTGATCACGGCGCCGGAGGGCACGACCCTCGATCACGCACAGGACTTGCTCCATCAAAACCGCATCGAAAAACTCCTGTTGGTCGATGGCGCCGGCAAGCTGCGCGGAATGATCACGGTCAAGGACATCATGAAGAGCCGTCAGTTTCCCCACGCCTGCAAGGACGATCGGGGACGCCTGCGGACGCTCGCCGCGGTCGGTGTCGGTCCGCAGGAGGGCCTCGCCCGGGCCCGCGCGCTGGTCGCCGCCGATGTCGACGGGCTGTGCATCGACACATCGCACGGCCACACCAAGGCGGTGCTGGAGACCACCGCGTTGCTCAAACGCGAATTTCCCAACACGCTGCTGATCGCCGGTAATGTCGCAACCGCAGAGGGCGCGCACGATTTGATTGCGGCGGGAGCCGACGTCATCAAAGTCGGCATCGGCCCCGGTTCGATCTGCACGACACGCGTCGTGACCGGCGCGGGCATGCCGCAATTGACCGCGATTCTCGACTGCTGCCACGAAGCCGCCCGCAGCAACAAGACTGTGATTGCCGACGGCGGCGTGAAGTTTTCCGGCGACATCACCAAGGCCCTCGGAGCCGGCGCGTCCGCCGTGATGATCGGCTCGCTCTTCGCCGGTACCGAGGAAGCGCCGGGCGAAAAGGTCCTCTACGAGGGCCGGTCGTTTAAGGTCTACCGGGGGATGGGCTCCGTCGGCGCCATGACCGAAGGTGCGCGCGACCGCTATTACCAGGCCGATCGCGAACTCGCCAAGCTTGTCCCCGAGGGCGTCGAAGGGAGAGTCCCCTACAAAGGAGAGCTGGCCGAATCGGTCCACCAGTTGATCGGCGGTGTGCGCGCCGGCATGGGAATCTGCGGAGCGCCGAATCTGCGACACCTGCGAGAGAATGCCCGATTTGTCCGGGTGACCCAGGCCGGATTGCGCGAAAGCCACCCGCACGATGTTGACATCATGAAAGACGCACCGAATTACCCCCGCGTTTAGTCTTGTTTCGCTTCCCGAGAAACCAATCGTCCGCTGTCGCGTTAAAACTCAAGAGAGCGGTCACTCCCGTCGCGGTGAATTGCGTTGCAACACTTCGAATTCGGGAGTATGTTGATTGTGAAGGGCGCCCCGTCCCTATTGTCTCGTAAGTTATTGTTGTATTGTGATATAAAACTTAAACGAGGAGCATGAGAGATCGCGAGCCGGTGGGTCAGACGGTCGCGTTCCTGTCCGCATGGATGGGAATGAGGAAAGTCCGGGCTCCACAGAGCAGGGTGCCTCCTAACGGGAGGGCGGAGTAATCCGACGGAAAGTGCGACAGAAAACGACCGCCTCGTGCACCACGCATGGGGCAAGGGTGAAAAGGTGGTGTAAGAGACCACCGGCGCGAGGGGAAACCATCGCGGCCGCGTAAACCCCACCCGGAGCAAGGCCAAGCAGGGAAGAGGGGTGGCTCGCCCCGTTTCATTCCCGGGTAGGCCGCACGACCGTCTCGGCAACGAGACGTCCAGATCAATGACCGCCACGTCCCGCCTCCGGCGGGGCGACAGAACCCGGCTTATTGCCCGCCGGCTCACAATCACTCATCCGACCAGACAGGAGGATCCCCTGCGGTCTCTGCAATGGGACTTCGCTCCTGATCCACCCGCCGAGTGCGTTGATGAATTGGCGCGCTCATGCCAGTTGCCGCGCGCGATTGCGCACCTGCTGGCATCGCGCGATCTGAATACGGTCGACTTGGTGCGTCGGTTTTTGCATCCGACACTCGCCGATCTGCACGATCCGTTCTCGCTGCCCGGGATGCAGGGCGCAGTCGACCGCATTACCGAGGCCCTGCACGATCGTGAACAGATCATGGTGTATGGCGACTACGACGTCGATGGGATCACATCGACGTCACTGTTGTATCTGGTGCTCAACCGACTCGGCGCTGAGGTCGTCTACTATCTCCCGAACCGGCTGATCGAAGGTTACGGTCTCTCGGTCGAGGGCGTCGATCAGGCGGTCGCCGCCGAAGTCAAGCTGATCATTACCGTCGACTGCGGGATTACCGCGGTCGAGGAAATCGACTACGCCAACAACCGCGGCATCGAGGTCGTCATCGCCGATCACCACGAACGCGGCACACACCTTCCGGCCGCAACGGCGATCGTCAATCCCAAGTTGGCTGAGGGCCCCATCGACGAACTGGCGGCGGTCGGCGTGGCCTTCAAACTGGCACAGGCGCTGTATGCACAGTTGGGACAGGACGTCGCCGAGCTGGAAGAGCACCTCGATTTGGTCGCGCTGGGCACCGCCGCCGACATCGTGCCCTTGATCGGCGAAAATCGGATTCTCACCAAGTTCGGCCTGCAACAAATCGAGCGCACCCGCAAGCCCGGACTCAAGAAACTCTGCGACAAGGCGGACATCGTCGGCAAAACGGCCACCACCGGGCAGGTGCTCTTCATCCTGGCGCCGCGCATCAATGCCGCCGGGCGTCTCGGTGATGCCCAGTCCGCCGTGCGCCTGATGTCGACGCTCGACGACTCCGTCGCCGAAGAAATCGCACAGCAGTTGGAACGCCACAATCGCGACCGCAAGAAGCTCGATGAACACACGCTGCAACAGGCGCTGGCCCAGGTCGACGGCACTGCCAGTTTGCAGACCGACCGTGCCATCGTGCTGTGGTCGCAGGGGTGGCATCAGGGCGTCATCGGCATCGTGGCGTCACGGCTGGTCGAACGATTCCACCTGCCGACTGTGATGATCGCCGTCGATGGCGACGAGGGCAGGGCCTCGGCCCGTTCGATCCCGACATTCGATGTGTACGAAGCGTTTCGCGCCTGCGATGATCTGCTGCTGCGCTACGGCGGCCACAAATACGCCGCCGGCATGTCGATCTCCCGCGAGCGCATCCCCGAATTCGCCGAACGGTTCAAGCGTGTCGCCGGGGAACGCCTCACCAACGAAGACTTAATCCCGCGACTGAAAATCGACGCGCGTCTGGAGCCCAGCGAACTCGACGAGACCTATATGGACTGCCTCGATCAATTCGCGCCGTTCGGACCGCAAAACCCGCGTCCGGTCTTTCTGGCAACCGGTGTCGAGTTGTCGGGATCGCCGATTGTCGTCGGACGCGGCCATCTGAAGTTTCGTGTGATGTCGGGCGGACGCGTCTACGACTGCATCGGCTTCGGCATGGGCGACCGCGTTCACGAGCTGGCCGGCCGTCCCGACCGTTTCGAGCTGGCCTACATCCCCGAACGCAACGAATGGGACGGCCTCATCCGGTTGCAATTGCGTGTCAAAGACTTTCAGGTGGCGTAGTGTGCCGCCGTCGGCGGGAGTCAGGGGAAATACATGTTGCGTCGTTCGATCATCGCGACGGCTGTTGTGTCGGGCTTATTGGTTCCATCGCCTTGCTGGTCCACGCCGTTGGAGTATCTGGAATTCAGGGCTGCGCAGAATTGGACGTATGATGGCTATCCGTACGACGGTTGGTATCCCTCACACTCAATTGGGATTGGCGCGGAACTCTCTGTTGTGTACCCGGCATCCGTCAACATCGGCTTTGAGCTCCGACAGATCGAGGGACAGATTCGAAGTTCGTACGATTCCCCTGACCATGGGCAGAAACGATTCAGACACATCGCTCTGCCTCTGTTGATCATGCTGAACTCCAACAGGGCATCGTACGGATTCGGCATTGGGTTGGGCCCCAGAGCGGACATCCTTCTCGACACTTGGTCTTCCCAATGCGATTGTGAAGTCGAGGGTTTCCGCGCTCTCTCAATGGGTTATTCATTCGCTACGCGACTCCATGCCTATCTTGGGCGAGTGTCCGTGACGAGCACACTTCGATACAATCATTCAAACCGCCTTTGGCGATCAAATGAGGAGGGCAGTTACTTCGCACTGCGAGGACAGTTAGAGTCACTCGAATTGTGGTTTGGTGTCGGCTTGCGAGTGTCGCCGTCGTTCCTGGAAGGGAATCAGGACCGGAGTGAATAGCCCGCGCGTGCACACTACGTTGGTGTTACGCCAACTAACTGCGATTGGCGCCATCATCCGCCCGCGAAGGCGCGTGGCGGGCACAGCAGCAAGGACGGGATCATGAGTAGTCGCTTGATATTGATTGCACTCATAGCGAGTGCTACAAACTGTTATGATCGACCTTCGCTGCCGACTACACTGAATCCACCAGAAATCCCGAAAGCGGATTACGTGCGAGTGTTGAATGAAAACCCAGGCAATCCTCCACTCTCTCCCTACTCTGCGGGTGGTACTGCAGTTCACTTTATACTGAAAGACTCATGTCTTGTCTGGATTGAGATATATGACACCGTGGGAACGCGTCTAACCGTCATGGTGGACTCGGTATTGGGTCCGGCTGAGTACGTTGCCGGGTGGTTTGGAACCGACAGCGTCGGTAATGAAGTTTCAAGCGGGGTGTACTTCTATCGGGGGCATTTTTGCGATACTACTTACACGCGCAAGATGGTACTCCTGAGGTAGCACCAAGACTCGCGTTGACCACGGTTTCCTCCCGACGTATATCGAGCACTGTGAAGACCGCGGCCCTTCCAAGAGGAGCGACATCAACCCTCCTCTCGCGCTTCCAATCCGGCGACCGGGCCGCGCTGGGACGGCTGATTTCGTATGTCGAGGACCGCTCCGACGGTTACCACACTCTGCTTTCGAAAGTGTTCAAACACGAAGCGGCCGCGTACCGCATCGGCGTGACCGGGCCTCCGGGAGCCGGGAAGTCTTCACTGGTCAATCGCCTTGCGTTGAAGCTTGCGAATGATGGTCACTCGATCGGCGTCATCGCGGTCGATCCGACCAGTCCCTTCACCGGCGGCGCGGTCCTCGGCGATCGCATCCGCATGCAGTCGCTCTATGGGCACGACAACATCTTCGTGCGGAGCATGGCGACACGCGGTTCACCGGGGGGCTTGGCATCGGCGGCGAAAGATGTCTGCGTCCTGATGGAGGGTTTTGGTTTTGACCTGATCTTCGTCGAGACCGTCGGCGTCGGTCAGGTCGAGCTCGATGTCGCCTCGGTTTGTGACAGCGTCATGGTCGTATTCGTCCCGGAATCGGGAGATGCCATCCAGGCGATGAAGTCAGGACTGATGGAGATCGCCGACGTTTTTTGCATCAACAAAGCCGACCGTCCCGGCGCCGACCGGGTCAAGGCCGAGCTCGAAAGCGTGCTGGAAATCCGACGTGAAGTGCAACGTTCGATTGCAGCCCCCGACAGCCCGCCTCCATCGCTTTGGAATCCGCCCGTCGAGATGGCATCGGCGCTGAAGGATGAAGGAATCCCAGCGCTGTGGCAGGCCGTCGAACGGCATCGCGCGTTTCGCAAATCACAGGAACCCCAGGGCCACCGTCGCAACCGTGCCCGCGCCGACCTGCTGATGTCGATTGCGGAATTGTCAAGAACCGGGCTTGAAGCAGAGCTTTATGACACGCCCCGGATCGACGATGCCGTTGAAGCGATTGTGAGTGGGCAATCCGACCCGTACACCAGCGCCCGCAACCTCTTCGGGCAGTGGCGGACCGGCGGACAATGAGCCCAAGCCCTGTCCCAAGAGACTGCGATCATTTGGAATGCGAAGCTGTTATATTAAATTGAGCGCCGTATCAGAACGCTGAGCGACTTTTGGCAAGGACGGTCCGATCGCATGGCCCCGACCTCTCAACGAACAAAGCCCAAACGTGACAAGGGCATTCTGCACAAGCTCCCCAAACGGCAGGAGCTATCCTCAGAGGAACGCTGGCGAAACGAGGTGATCGACGCCGACCGACTCGACGGCCGCAAATTCATGACCGTCTCTTCAGTGCCGGTCAAGTCGCTCTATACTCCCGACGATGTCGCCGGCATCGACTTCGACAGCGAGATCGGCTACCCCGGCTCGCCGCCGTACACGCGCGGCGTGCATGCATCGATGTACCGGCAACGCCTGTGGACCATGCGGCAATTCTCAGGGATGGGCACACCCGCACAGACCAATGCGCGGTATCACTTCCTGCTCAAACAAGGACAGATGGGTCTGTCGGTGGCCTTCGACCTGCCGACGCTGATGGGCTACGACTCCGACCATCCGCGCTCCAAAGGCGAAGTCGGCGTCTGCGGTGTGGCGGTCGATTCGCTCAAAGACATGGAGACGATCTTTCGCGGGATCGATCTGGGCCAAATCTCCACCTCGATGACCATCAATGCGCCCGCCGCGATCATCCTTGCCTTCTACATTGCAGTCGCCGAGAAGCAGGGAGTCAAAACCGGGCAACTGCGTGGCACGCTGCAAAACGACATTCTCAAGGAGTACATCGCTCAGAAAGAGTGGATCTATCCGCCCGAACCGTCGATGAAGCTGATTGCCGACACGATCGAGTTCGGCACGCGGCAGATGCCGCAGTGGAACACGATCTCGATTTCGGGATATCACATTCGCGAAGCCGGCGCGACCGCCGTGCAGGAACTGGCGTACACGCTCGCCGATGGCTTCGCGTATGTCGAAGCGGGATTGGCGCGGGGTTTGGACATCGATGAATTCGCGCCACGGCTCTCATTTTTCTTCAACTCGCATCTGGATTTCTTCGAGGAGATTTGCAAATACCGCGCGGCGCGCAAGATTTGGGCGCGCCACATCCGCGAGCGCTACCATGCCAAAGACGAACGTTCCTGGAAGCTGCGCTTCCACACCCAGACCGCGGGCGTCTCGCTGACCGCGCAGCAGCCGGAAAACAACATAGTCCGTGTCGGCTGGCAGGCGATGGCAGCCGCGCTGGGCGGCACACAGTCGCTGCACACCAACTCGATGGATGAAACACTCGCGTTGCCGTCGGAAAAAGCGGCGCTGATCGCGCTGCGCACACAGCAATTGGTCGCCTACGAGTCGGGCGTTGCCAATACGATCGATCCGTTGGCCGGTTCTTACTTCGTCGAGTCGCTCACCATGCAAATGGAGAAAGAGGCCGAAGCGATCTTCGAGGAAATCGAACGGCGCGGCGGTGTGCTGGCGGCCATCGATCAAGGGTATTTCCAACGTGAACTGGCGAAGTCGGCCTACATCTATCAGCAGGCCGTCGAACGCGGCGAGGCGATCATCGTCGGCGTCAACAAGTTCACCATGGATGATGAGAAGCTCGAAATCCCGGTCCTGAAGATTGAGGGGAATGTCGAAGCCGAACAGGTTGAATCGCTGCGCCAGCTTCGTCAGGCGCGCGACAACGACAAAGTCCAGCGCACCCTGGCCGAGTTGAAGGTAGCCGCGGAACGGGGCGACAATCTGATTCCGTCGTTCATCGAATGCGCCCGCGTGTATGCAACATTGGGCGAAATCGTCGATGTTCTGCGTGGAATCTATGGCGAGTACGAAGAACCGCCGATGATCTGAGCGCGGAATGTGATCTGTTCCCAATGGGAGAGGATTCAGTTCCCCTCTCCCTGTGGCCGAAGGTCTTGAGCGCAGCCGAAAGTGAGAGGGTTAGGGTGAGGGAAAGATGATTGTTGTGCGGGTCAGCCCTCGGGCTGACCCCCAGAGGTAACTCTGATAAACCATGCCTATTGACGGACTGAACATCTCGGAGCAAGCCATGAACTGGCTGCCGATGGTCGGCGCATTCGTCGCCGGAGTGATCGTGTGCGGCGCGATCTTCGCTGTCTGGCACATCCGTTCCAGACGCGCTGATAAGACCGAGGGCGGACGTGTACTCGGGGAGTCGGAACTCCCGATGCCGACGGTTCGCTGGCTCGACGGTGAATCCTCACCGACCGGACGGCGTGTGCTCGACTGTCGCGCGGTGGCGCTCGGCGTGCAACTGGCCACACCCGCCTCCGAGGTCATGGACAAGTTCATCGAGATCACGCATTCCGACGGCAGCGAACTGCAAGGCAACTCACCGCCCAATGCCTGGCTGGTCGATGTCGATTGGGATTTCGATGCCGACGAAGCCGACCAAATCGAGGACGGACTCTGTCCGCAGGTCACCGAGGATCTCTGGCGCATCGACTGCATCGGGCCGCATCTGTATTTTCGCCGCAGTTGGACCGGACAGTTGGTGTTCATGACCAACTACCATCGCATCCCCGCCGCGGGCGCGCGCATCACGCGCATCTGGACGCCCGGCGAAGAACCGTTCCGCGACCAAAGCCCCGAGTACATGTCGGCCTATGTGCGGCATCTGCTCGACACGCACCTGCTCAACATCGCCACGCCGTTTCCGATTCCGCCGGGATTCCCCGACGACCGTCAGAAGATCGCGGCGCTGGTCTTTTACTCGGTCGGACGGCGTGGCTGGCTGGCGGAGTATTTTGACAACACCGAGCCATCGACCGGCAGTCAGCCCGTCGTATAAACAGAGCGACGAAAGGATCGTCTGACAATGCCCGGCAAAATCCGCGTCCTCCTCGCCAAGCCCGGCCTCGATGGCCACGACCGTGGAATCAAAGTAATCGCGGCCGCACTACGCGATGCCGGATTTGAGGTGATCTACACCGGTCTGCGCCAGACTCCCGAAATGATCGCCGAGGCGGCGGTTCAGGAAGACGTGAACTTTGTCGGTCTGAGTATCCTCTCGGGCGCGCACATGACGCTCTTCCCCGAGGTCCAACGGCTTCTCAAGGAAAAGGGTGCGGGCGACATCCACCTGTTCGGCGGCGGGATCATCCCCGATCAGGAAGCCGCCGAACTGGAGGCCAAAGGCATCGGCAAGCTCTTCGGCCCCGGCACCGACACCCGTGATATCATCGAGTACATCCGCACGACCGCCCCGCGCCGACGCGAAGAGCCGGTCATGTAAACCACATCTCGCAGAACCCACCGCAGTCGCTGCGAACTCATCGCTGACAAAATCGCCCGCCGGAGCCAGACATCAGGCGGGTCGGCTTGATTTTCCCCTTGGGGCACAATAACATTGCTCCGGACACGACCCCGAACATGACAGGGAGAGGATGAATGAATCGATTTAACGTCGATGACCGTCAACAGGCAATCAGGGACATGGTGGCCGAATATGCCCAAAAAGAGATTGTGCCGTTCGCCATGGAGCTGGACCGGCGTCCCGAACCGCAGGCGTTTCCCTTCGACTACTACCGCAAGCTGGCGGCGCAGGGGTTCATCGGGTACCCGCTGCCGAAAGAATACGGCGGGCTCGGCAAGTCGTGCATCGAATACACCACGCTCTGCGAAGAGCTTAACTTCTGGGATGCGCCATCAGGACTTTTAACTGAAGTCGCCGTCCTCGCCATCGAGCCGATCGTCAACCACGGCAGCGAGGAACAAAAGAAGAAATATGTTCCCAAGTGCGTGACCGGCGAAATTATTCCCGCCTTCGCCCTGACCGAGCCAAATGCGGGTTCCGATGCATCCAACCAGCAGACCGAGGCGGTCATCGACGGCAACGATCACATCATCAACGGCGAGAAGATTTTTATCATGCACGGCGACGTGGCCGACTTGTTCGTCGTCTTCGGCAAAGTCAACGAACCCGGAGTGCGCGACAAAGTCTCGGCGTGGATCATCGAGGACAAAGGCAACAACGGCATCCGCAAGGAGCCGCTGCGATACAAGATGGGCATGCGCGCCGCCACGACCGGTCGCGTCTGGTTCAAAGACGTCCGTGTGCCGCAAAGCGCGATGCTGGGCGAACGCAACAAGGGATTCCGCTATGCAATGACCACCCTCGACTCCGCGCGGATCGGCGTCGCCGCGCAGGGACTGGGCATGGCCGAACGCGCGCTGCATGAATCGGTCGAGTATGCCAAAAAACGGCAGGTCTTCGGCCAGCCATTGGCCGGATTTCAGGCGATCCAGTGGATGATCGCCGACATGCAGACCCGCGTCGAGGCGACACGCGGGCTGGTGTACCGCGCGGCACAACTCAAAGACAAGGACGTCAAGTACACGCTCGACGCCTCGATGGCCAAGCTTTACGCCGCCGAGACCGCAAACTTCTGCGTCGACCGCGCCATGCAGATTCACGCCGGCTATGGTTACATCGGCGAATTCTCAATCATCGAAAAGCTCTACCGCGACCAACGCATCACCGAGATTTACGAAGGTACCTCGGAGATTCAACGTCTCGTTATCGCCGGATCGCTGCTGCGTTGAAATGGCCGGTCGGGCGGGGCAGGACCCATGAGCAGTCCGCGCGTCGAGACCATTTCGGTCGGCGACTGGCAGGTCGTCGCCATCGAGGAACGCCGCTTCGGCATGGACGGTGGCTCCATGTTCGGGGTCGTGCCGCGACTGTTGTGGAGCCGCAAGATTACGCCGGATGAAGAGAACCGCGTGCCGATGCGCGCCAATGTCTTCCTCGTCCGGACCGGCGATGCCAATGTCCTGCTCGACTCGGGACTCGGCAATTGCCTGGCCCCGATGGATCGCAAAATCTACGCACCGTTAGGCGAATCGACACTCGAGGATTCACTGGCCGCACTGGGGCTGTCCGTCGATGAGATCACCCACGTCATCCTCACCCATCTGCACACCGACCATTCCAACGGCGTATTTGCCGGACATCCCGACCGGCCGGATCTGCGATTTCCCCGGGCGCAGCATTTTGTCCAGTCCGATGAATGGGATGATGCGATGCACCCCGACGAACGGTCTGCCCCCGTCTATCACATCGAACGCTTCACACGCCTGATGGACTCCGGGCGCCTGACATTACTGCAGGGCGACCAGCAGGTCATGCACGGCATCAGCGTCGCGAAAACAGGTGGACACACGCGCGGACACCAGGGAGTTCGCGTGACATCGGCCGATGATCGCTTTTTCTACTATGCGGACATTGTGCCGACCCGTTTCCATCTGAAGGAGCCCTGGGTGTCGGCGCTCGATCTGTACCCGGTCGATACGATGAAGGCCAAACGCGCGCTGTTGTCGGAATGTTGCGATACCGACACTGTCTTAGGGATCTGCCACGATACGGAAGTGATGATGGCCCGCATCGTGCGCCACGAGAAGCGGATGGATGCCGCGCCGGTCGACAGCGTCCCGGTCCCCGTCGTCAGATGACCCATCACTCGCCCAGCGATCGTCTGAACCAGATGCGCCAGCAGGCCGTCTCGCCCGGCGGCGCCCGACGCGAAGAATCGCAGCACGCCAAGGGCAAGCTGTTGGCGCGCGAACGCATTGAGCTGCTGGTCGATGAGGGCAGCTTCGAAGAGACCGATCGGTTCGTGACGCACCGTTCGACCGACTTCGGCCTCGACACGCAGCGTCCGCTTGGGGACGGGGTCGTGACCGGATCCGGACGGATCGAAGGGCGAGTGGTGTTCGTGTTCAGTCAGGACTTCACAGTTTTCGGCGGATCGCTCGCCGAGGGCCACGCGCGCAAGATTTGCAAGATCATGGACCTTGCCGTGCGCACCGGCGCGCCGGTCATCGGCCTGAATGATTCCGGCGGCGCGCGCATCCAGGAGGGCGTCGTCTCGCTCGGCGGCTACGCCGACATCTTTCTGCGCAACACGCTCTACTCCGGCGTGATCCCGCAGATATCGCTCATCCTCGGCCCGTGCGCGGGCGGCGCCGTGTACTCGCCCGCGATCACCGATTTTGTCATTATGGCGCAGGGGACCTCCTACATGTTTGTCACCGGCCCCAACGTGGTCAAGACCGTCACTCACGAGGACATCGATCAGGAGGGACTCGGCGGCGCGTCGGTTCATTCGCAAAAAAGCGGGATTGCACATCTGGTCGGCCGCAACGATGCCGAGGCGATCCTGATGACCCGGCGGCTGATGAGCTTTCTTCCGCAGAATAATCTCGATGACCCGCCGCGACGGACCTGCGACGATCCGGTCGACCGTGCCGATGCCGAGCTTGATTCGCTGGTCCCCGTCGATCCGCAGAAGCCCTACGATATCAAAGACGCGATCACCCGCATTGTCGACGACGGCGACTTCTTCGAGTTGCAGCCCGACTACGCCGGCAACATCGTGATCGGTTTCGCGCGTTTGTCGGGACGGTCGGTCGGGATCGTTGCCAATCAACCCGCCGTTCTGGCAGGGGTGTTGGACATCGCTTCATCGCTCAAGGGCGCGCGGTTTGTCCGCTTCTGCGATTGCTTCAACATTCCACTGGTGGTCTTCGAGGACGTGCCCGGTTTCCTGCCCGGTGTGGCGCAGGAGCACGGCGGCATCATCAAGCATGGCGCCAAACTGCTCTATGCATTCTGCGAGGCGACCGTTCCCAAGGTGACCGTGATCACACGCAAGGCCTATGGCGGTGCGTACGACGTCATGAATTCCAAACATGTGCGCGGCGACTATAATGTCGCTTGGCCGACGGCCGAAGTGGCGGTCATGGGTCCCAGGGGCGCGGCCGAAATCATCTTTCGCCACCAGATCGCCGAAGCCGCCGATTCGGTCGCCGAAACCGAGCGTCTCACCGAAGAGTACCGCGCCAAGTTCGCCAATCCATACATCGCCGCCCAATACGGTTATCTCGACGATGTGATCGAACCGGCGGAAACGCGTTTTAAGCTGATCCGCGCGCTGGAATTGTTGTCCACCAAGCGCGACACCAATCCGCCGAAAAAGCACGGCAACATCCCTCTGTAGCGGCGGGAAGGGGCCCATCGAACATGATGCGACGTGTCCTCATCGCCAACCGCGGAGAAATCGCGGTGCGGATCATCCGCGCCTGCCGTCGCGCGCGGATCGAGTCGGTCGCAGTGTTCTCCGAGGCCGACCGTGCCGGACTCCATGTACGTATGGCTGATTTCGCCTATGCCATCGGCCCGGCCAGCCCCGGCGAAAGCTATCTGAACGTTGACCGCATTATCGCCACGGCGCATCAAGCCAGTGCCGATGCCATTCATCCCGGCTACGGTTTCCTCTCGGAAAACGCGGCATTCGCCGAACGAGTGCAGAAGGAAGGGCTCGTCTGGATCGGTCCGCCGCCGTCAGCCATCGCCTTGATGGGAGACAAAGTCGCCGCCCGCAAACTGATGCAGACGTCCAATGTCCCGGTCGTCCCCGGCTCCGATGGGCCGATCGGCGATGTGCAAAGCGCATTGCGCGAAGCACAGTCGGCGGGCTTCCCGATCCTGTTGAAGGCCGTCGCCGGCGGCGGCGGCAAAGGAATGCGGCTTGTCTCCTCACCCGACGAGTGGCAGACGGCATTCGAAGGCGCGTCACGCGAAGCGCAAAAGGCGTTCGGCGATGGACGGATGTTCTGGGAAAAGTGCATCGTCGGTTCACACCATATCGAGATTCAAATTCTCGGCGGGCCGGACGCTCGAACCGTCGCGTTGGGCGAGCGCGAATGCTCGATCCAACGTCGCCACCAAAAGGTGATCGAAGAGTCACCCTCGCCTCTGATGACCAAAGAACTTCGCGAGAGAATGTGCGCCGCGGCGGTGGCGGCGGCCCAGGGATGCGGGTACGTCGGCGCCGGGACCGTCGAGTTTCTTGTCGACGACCAGCGCAACTTCTACTTTCTGGAAATGAACACGCGGCTGCAAGTCGAGCACCCGGTCACCGAAGCCGTCACCGGGCTGGATCTGGTCATGGAACAGTTCCGGATCGCCTCGCCGGACGGCTGGACGCCCCCGGATTTGTCGGCCGCGCCATTCGGACATGCCATTGAATTCCGCATCTATGCCGAGGATCCGCAAAACAACTTCCTGCCCTCGCCCGGCGTGCTCTCGGTCTATCGCGAGCCGGATGGACCGGGTGTGCGCGTTGATTCAGGTGTCTATCAGGGATCGGAGATTTCAGTTCATTATGATCCGATGATATCCAAGCTCGTGGTCTGGGGACGCGACCGTGCCGAGGCAATTGCCCGCGCTGCCGCGGCACTGGAGGAGTACCTCATCGGTGGCGTCGCCACGACGATCGGGTTTCACCGCGATGTGCTCCGTCTGCAAGAGTTTATCGACGGTCACACGACGACCGACTTCATCGCCAAACATTTCAACGCGGACTTAGAGTCCGGCGCGCCCGATGAGTCACTGAGCCGCGCCATTGCGCTGGCGGCCACGCTCTATGTTTGCCGCCAGAGCGAACGGCATTCACGCACAGTCGGCGCCTCGCCCACGATGCCCGTCGGGTCCCGTTGGCTGACACGTGGGCGTCACGAAGCGACCGCCCGCTGGCCGGTCGGTTCGTTGCCGGAAGGGTTGTGACCGAATGAGAGCATACATTGTCGACACTGGATCGCGACGGCACCGCGTGGAGCTTCACTCACACGGCGCTGATGTCTCCCTCGACAACAAGCCCGCCGACTCGACCCATGTCTGGCTCGATGCCGGCGGACAAAACCTGCTGGTCATTCTCGACGGTCGCTCGCATGACTTTCGCATCGAATCCGGTGACGATCAATTCGTCGTTCTGACCTATGCCGGCCACCGGTACCAATGCCGCGTGCTCGATGAGCATCGGGCCGACTTGCAGCGGCGTGCCGGGATCATGGCGCAGCCATCCGGCCCATCGGTCGTCAAAGCGCCCATGCCCGGACTGGTCGTCAAAGTGCTGGTCGAAGCCGGGCGGCAGGTCACAGCCGGAGAACGTCTGTTTGTACTGGAAGCAATGAAGATGGAAAACGATGTCAAAGCCCCGCGCACCGGTACCGTCCAGTCGATCAACACCGCCGTCGGCGTGGCGGTCGAAGCCGGCGCGGCGCTGGCTGTAATTGTATAGTGACTTCAGTCTCACACGGTTCACTCTATGGGCTCTGATCCCCGGCAGCGCGAAACGACCTCCGGTATCCCGGTCCGGCCGCTGTATGATTCCCTGCCGTCAGGGTTTGCTCCCGAACACGCACTGGGTCGTCCCGGCGAGTTCCCGTTCACGCGCGGTGTCTATCCGGCGATGTACACGCAACGGTTGTGGACCATGCGCCAGTACGCCGGGTATGGCACCGCCGAAGAGTCCAACCGTCGCTATCGCTACCTTTTGGAGCAGGGCCAGACCGGGTTGTCGATTGCCTTCGACTTGCCCACGCAGATGGGATACGACTCCGATCACGCATTCGCCTCCGGTGAAGTCGGACGCACCGGTGTCGCCATCAGCGGCCTCTGGGACATGGAGATTCTCCTCGACCGGATCCCCTTGGACAAAGTCTCCATCTCGATGACGATCAATGCCACCGCCGCAATCCTGCTGGCGTTGGTCGTGGCCGTTGCACGGAAGCGCGGCATTGCGCTGGAGTCGTTGTCGGGTACGATCCAAAACGACATTCTCAAGGAATACATTGCGCGCGGCACGTACATCTATCCGCCGAAGCCGTCGATGCGCCTGATTGCCGACACGATTCGGTACTGCCACGATCACCTGCCGAGGTGGAATCCGATTTCCATCTCCGGCTATCACATCCGCGAAGCCGGTTCGACCGCCGCGCAAGAGCTGGCATTCACGCTGGCCAATGGCATTGCGTATGTCGACAACGCGTTGTCGGCCGGACTGGATGTCGACGCCTTCGCGCCGCGGCTCTCATTTTTCCTGAATGCCCACAACGACTTCTTCGAGGAGGTCGCCAAGTTCCGCTGCGCGCGGCGGATGTGGGCGGCGATCATGAAGAAACGTTTCGGCGCACGGAAAGCCGAATCGATGCGCTTTCGCTTTCACACACAGACCGCCGGCTCGACATTGACCGCGCAGCAGCCGCTGGTCAATGTCCCGCGCGTCACACTGCAGGCACTCTCGGCCGTGTTGGGCGGGACCCAGTCCCTGCACACCAATGCTTACGATGAAGCGCTGGCGCTGCCGACAGCCGAATCGGCCGAGTTGGCGCTGCGCACACAGCAGGTGATCGGATATGAGTCCGGCGCGACCGCCACCGTCGATCCGTTGGCGGGCTCCTATTATCTCGAAACGCTCTGCGACGAGCTCGAGAGACGGGCGCGGGAGTATCTGACGAAGATCGACGGGCTGGGCGGGGCGGTCGCTGCCGTTGAAAGCGGGTTCTTCGCGCGCGCGATCGAACAATCGGCGGCGCAATATCAACGCGAGATCGAATCGGGGGATCGCATCGTCATCGGCGTCAACAAGTTTCAAAAACATGGCGATGCGGCCCCGCCGAAATTCGCGCACTCCGACCCGGCGCTGGAACACGCCCAGGGCGAACGGCTCCGGGCTCACCGCGCGGGCCGAAACGACCGGGCCGCAAGCGTTGCCCTGGCCGGTCTGGAGTCGGGCGCGCGCAACGCCGATCACCTGATGCCGCGCATCGTCGAGTGCGTCGAAGCACACTGCACGCTCGGCGAGATCTCCGATACGCTGCGCGGTGTGTGGGGCGAATACGGCAGAGACAACGCCCGGTAGCTTCACGATGACGACTATCCGCTCAAAGTGCATCGCCCATGTGGGAATCGCGGTCGACGATATCGACGCGGCATGCCGGCTGTGGTGCGACACCTTCGGCGGACGACTCGCCGACCGCAAGCTCATGCCCGCACAGAAAGTCGAAATCGCGTTCATACGGTTTGGCAACGGCGCCATGATCGAGCTGTTGTCCGCGACCGCTCCGGACTCCCCGGTCGGACGCTTCCTTGCCCAACACGGCCCCGGCCTGCACCATGTCTGTCTGCGTGTCGACGACATCGAAGCGCGATTGGCGGAGCTGGCAAAGGACGGGTTTGCTTTGATCGACAAGCTGCCCCGTCCCGGGGCGGAAAACGACCGCATCGCCTTCCTGCACCCGTCGGGAACGAACGGTGTATTGATCGAATTATCCGAACGGCCCGGCGAGGAGTGATGACCGCGACGCCGCAGAGGTTGATCCTTGCCAGCAGCGCCCGTATCTTGATCGGCTGCCTCCGGGAGGCCGCATCCGCGCCATGAGCAAAGTCGTCGCCACTGCCGCAGAAGCCCTCAAAAAGGCGGGACTGCGCGACGGCATGACCATTATGGCGGGCGGGTTCGGACTCTGCGGCATTCCCGAGCATTGCATCGCCGCGATCCGCGACGCCGGCGTCAAAGACCTCACCGTCATCTCCAACAACGCCGGTGTCGACGATTTCGGGCTGGGACTGCTGCTCCAATCGCGACAAATCAGGAAAATGGTCTCGACATACGTCGGCGAAAACGACCTGTTCGCCAGGCAATTTCTCGAGGGTGTCCTGGATGTCGAGTTTGTTCCGCAAGGAACATTTGCCGAACGCATCCGTGCGGGCGGAGCGGGAGTTATCGCGTTTTATACTCCGACCGGGGTCGGCACACAAGTCGCCGAAGCCAAGGAAACGCGCACCTTTAACGGCCGCGAATATCTCATGGAATATGGGCTGACCGCCGACCTTGCCATCGTCAAGGCGCACACCGCCGACCGCATCGGCAATCTCGTGTATCGCAAAACCGCCCGCAATTTCAACCCGATGATGGCAACCGCGGGGCGCGTGACCATCGCGGAAGTCGAGAACATCGTGGAGACCGGCGCGCTCGATCCCGATCACATCCACACGCCGGGTATCTTCGTCGACTATGTGTTTCGGGGGGACCGCTTCGAAAAACGAATCGAACAACGGACCACGCGTCCGCGTTCATAACCGATGATGGCTGTCAATCTTCAGGAACGGATCGTTCGCCGCGCCGCGCGCGAACTGCAGGATGGTTTCATCGTCAACCTGGGCATCGGCATGCCGACTTTGGTGTCCAATTATATTCCCGATGGGATGACCATCACCTTGCAGTCGGAAAATGGCATGCTCGGAATCGGACCGTTTCCGTATGAGCACGAAGAGGACCCCGATTTGATCAACGCCGGTAAGCAGACCATCAGCGAGATGCCGGGAACCTCATATTTCTCCTCGGCCGATTCGTTCGCCATGATTCGCGGCGGGCATGTCGACGCGACCATCCTCGGCGCGATGCAGGTGTCGCGCCTCGGCGATCTGGCCAACTGGATGATCCCCGGCAAAATGGTCAAGGGGATGGGCGGCGCCATGGATCTGGTCGCCGGCGCCAAACGGGTCATCGTCACCATGACCCACAACGCCAAAGACGGCGCGCCGAAGATTCTGGAAGCCTGCAACCTGCCGTTGACGGGAAAACGGGTGGTCCATCGCATTATCACCGAGTTATGTGTCTTCGATGTTGATGCGGATGGGTTGACGCTCGTTGAGAAAGCCGATGAGATCGACTTGGAGGCATTGCGGCAGCGCACCGAATGCGCCTTTGATGTTGCCGAGGCCGTCAGGACGCTGGCGTGAGCTCTTGGCAGAAAGACTGATCTGGGGCACGTGTCATAGGAGAATGCCATGGCCGACAAGAAACCCAACGACGCTGTAATACTGTCCGCCTGCCGGACCGCGATCGGCGCATATCAGGGCGGTCTGTCGCCGTTGACCGCGACGCAAATGGGCGCGCTGGTCGTCAGGGAGGCGGTGTCGCGCAGCGGTGTCGATTCACAGACGATCGATGAAGTCATCATGGGACAGGTCGTGCAGGCCGGGTCGGGTCAGGCGCCGGCGCGTCAGGCGGCGATCCATGGCGGGATTCCCTCCGGCGTACCCTGCATGACGATCAACAAAGTCTGCGGCTCCGGCCTGAAGGCCGTGATGCTGGCGGCGCAATCGATCCGCGCCGGCGATCAAAACCTGATAGTGGCCGGCGGCATGGAGTCGATGTCGAATACGCCGTTCGTATTGCACGGAGCCAAGAAGGGGTTGCGCTTCGGCGATCAGACATTGAAAGACACGATGGTCCTGGACGGTCTGTGGGATTCGTTCAATGATTTTCACATGGGCAGCGCCGCTGAGTTGACCGCCCGCAAATCGAACATCAGCCGTGGCGAGCAGGATGAATACGCCGCACAGTCACATGCGAAAGCGGTCGCTGCAGTGACCGGTTGCGCCTTCAAAGCCCAGATCGTGCCGGTCTCCATTGCGCAGCGCAAAGGAGACCCCGTCGTCTTCGAGAAGGATGAGTGCCCGCGACCGGATACGACAGTGGCATCGCTGGCAAAGCTGCGTCCCGCGTTCGAAAAGGACGGCACCGTCACCGCCGGGAATGCGCCCGGTCTCAATGACGGCGCCAGCGCCGTAGTCGTCGCGTCGCGCAAAGCGGCCGAGTCGGGCGGACACAAACCGCTGGCGCGGATCGTCGATTATGCCGCCGCCGGCACCGATCCCGAACTGCTCTTCTATGCGCCCATCGACGCCGTCCGGAAGCTGTGTCAGAAAATGAACGTGGGCATCGACCACTTCGACCTGATCGAAGCCAACGAGGCATTCGCGGTGCAATGCATCGCCGACGGACGCGAACTGGGCTGGGACTGGAACCGCGTCAATGTCAATGGCGGCGCGATCGCTCTGGGGCATCCCATTGGCGCCTCCGGCGCCCGCATCCTGACGACACTGATTTACGCATTGAAAGACCGTGGTCTGAAGACCGGATTGGCGACTCTCTGTCTCGGCGGCGGCAACGCCCTGGCACTGGCCATCGAACTGGAATCATAGGACACGCACGTGTTTGACGACTCACTGACCGACGAGCAACGGGTTTTGCGTGATGCGGCGCGCGAGTTCTGTCAGCGGCGAGTTGTGCCGCGCGCCGAGCAGTTCGATCACGACGGCGCCATTCCCGACGACGTGTTTTCCGAGATGGCGCAATTGGGGTACTTCGGGTTGCGTGTGCCCGAATCCTACGGCGGCATGGATTGCGACCCGATCGCCTACACGCTGGTGATCGAAGAATTCGCCCGCGCCTGCGCTGGCCTGGCGATTACCATCTCGGTCCAGAATGCGCTGGTCTGCGGCGCAATCAAAAACCACGGGACGGAAGACCAAAAGAAAGCATGGCTCCCCCAACTGGTGGATGGCGCCCTGAGCGCCTACGCACTGACCGAACCGGGGGCGGGCACCGATGCCGGATCGCTGCGCGCTTCGGCCCGGCGCTCGGGTAACGAGTATGTTCTCAATGGTGAAAAGTGCTTCGTGACAAATGCTTCCCTGGCGAAGTTCATCGTAGTCTTCGCATCGACCGATCTCGACGCCGGGTCTAAGGGGATCAGCGCGTTTGTCGTGGCCTCCGACACAGCCGGCATCGGCATCGGCAAGCCGGAACGAAAGCTCGGTTTACGCGCATCGGATACGCGCTCGATTTCGTTTTGCGATGCGCGGGTCCCAGCCGGCAGCCGTCTCGGTGAGGAGGGCGCCGGTTATAAGATTGCGCTGTCGCAGCTTGCACATGGACGCCTCGGTGTCGCGGCGCAGGCCCTCGGCATCGGCGAGGCGGCATTCGCGGCAGCGCGGCAATACGCGCGCGAACGCAGACAATTCGGGCGCCCGATCGCCGAGTTTCAGGCCATCGCCTTCAAACTCGCCGATATGCGCATCAAGCTCGATGCCTCCCGGCTGCTGCTGGACCGCGCGGTGCGTCTCCAGGCCGCGGATAAACCATTTGCCCGTGAGGCAGCCGAAGCCAAAGTCTTCGCATCCGAATCGGCCAACTGGGTTGCCAATGAGGCCCTGCAGATACACGGCGGCTACGGATACATGGTCGAGTACCCGGTGGAACGCTATTTCCGCGATGCTCGCGTGACCACCATCTACGAAGGCACATCGGAGGCACAGCGTATTGTCATCTCACGCGCCATCCTCTCTCAGTAGCCAGGGTCACTGGTGGAGTTGCCGGGCCGAAGAGGTCCGGCGGGATATCCGCGCATTCTCCGAGCAGGAAGTTGCTCCTGCCGCCGACTGGATGGACACCCACTCCGATTTCAATCCCGCACTCTATGAGATGCTGCGTCAGCGCCAACTGCTCTCGCTGTTGTGCCCCGCGGAATACGGCGGCCCGGCCTATGACACGCTCTCGTACGCGGTCGTCGTCGAAGAACTCAGCCGCATCTGCGGTTCGACCGGCATCACGGTCGCCGCCGCCAACTCGCTGGGTGTTGCCCCGATCGACATGTTCGGCTCGCCCGAACAAAAACAGCGCGTGCTCCCCGGAGTCGGCACACAAGGGCATGTCGTCGTCTTCGGCCTGACCGAACCGGAAGCGGGCTCCGATGCCGCCGGCACGAAGACGACCGGCGTCCGCGATGGCGACAAATGGGTCATCAACGGCAGCAAGTGTTTCATCACCAATGGTCATTTTGCCGAGTGGATCATCTGCACCGCGGTCACGCAGCCGGGAATCGGCGCGCGCGGCATCTCATCGTTTCTTTTGCATAAAAGCACGCCCGGTTTTTCCGTCGGCAAGAAAGAAAAAAAACTCGGACTCCGCGGCTCCGACACCTCGACACTTCATTTCGATAATGTCCGACTCCCCGCCGATGCCATGCTCGGCCCCGACGGCAACGGGTTTCGGCAGTTCATGCAGACGCTCGATGCCGGACGCATCTCGATCGGCGCGATGGCGCTCGGTTTGGCACAGGGCGCATACGACATCGCCGTCAAGTACGCCCGGCAGCGTGTGCAATTCGGCCGGCCGATCGCCGATTTTCAGGCGATCCAGTTCAAGCTTGCCGATATGGCCACGCAGATCGAAGCATCGCGTCACTTGGTCTACCACGCGGCGTTTCTGAAGGACAGTGGCCAACCCTACGCGCGGCAATCGGCGATGGCCAAGCTGCACGCCTCTGAAACAGGACGGTTTTGTGCCGATACCGCGATCCAGGTCCTCGGGGGCTATGGGCTGCTGGCCGAAAACCGCGTCGAACGTCACTGGCGCGATGTCAAGCTCTGCGAGATCGGCGAGGGAACCTCCGAGATCCAACGCATTGTCATCGCCCGCCATCTGCTCCGGGAATCGGCGGGACTGCTCGAGAGTGAGACGGAAGCTTAGCCGCCCGACCCTTCCGGGGCTCCGGACTCCCTGACATACAGGGCGGGATCATGGCTCAAAATCGATTGTTCCGGGTTTGATCCGATCTTTACTTATGACGACCGGATCACGCAGTGCCGCGTCGTGGGATGGTGCCCGCTATGAGCATGGAAAAGGTCGATAAGATCTGGATGAACGGACGCTTCGTCGATTGGGACGATGCACGCATTCATGTCCTGTCGCACGTGGTCCATTACGGCTCGTCTGTGTTCGAGGGGCTGCGCTGCTACCGAACCAACAAGGGACCGGCAATCTTTCGTCTCGATGATCACACCAAGCGGCTCTACAACTCCATGAAGATTTACCGCATGGAGTTGGACTACACCCCCGACCAGATCAATCAGGCCATCATCGATTTGATCCGGATCAATCGGATCGAAGAATGTTACATCCGTCCGGTCGTCTACCGGGGCTATGACACGCTCGGCGTGCACCCCGCCAAGTGCCCCATCGAGATCGCGATTGCCGTCTGGAAATGGGGGAAGTATCTCGGCAGCGATGCGCTCGAAAAGGGTGTCGATGTCTGTGTGTCCTCGTGGCACCGTATGGCGCCGAACACATTCCCCGCGATGGCCAAGACCGGCGCCAATTACATGAACTCGCAATTGATCAAGATGGAAGCATTGGCCCACGGATATGTCGAAGGCATCGCGCTGGATCCCTATGGACATGTCTCGGAAGGATCCGGCGAAAACATTTTCCTGGTGCGCAATGGCGTTTTGCTCACCCCGTCGTTCGGCTCGTCAATACTTCCCGGCATTACCCGCAACACCGTCATCACGCTGGCGCAGGATATGGGCATCAGCGTCATCGAGGAAGAAGTCCCGCGCGAGGCGCTCTATCTCGCCGACGAAGTCTTCTTTACCGGTTCCGCTGCCGAAATCACGCCGATCTCGTCGGTCGACCGCATTCCCATCGGCAAGGGCGTCCGCGGACCCATCACGCGCAAGCTGCAGGACCGCTACTTCGGGATTCTCACCGGGAGCCAGCCCGACACCTACGGATGGCTGACGCCGGTCGAGATGACCAAGCCCGAAAAGGTCGCTCCGGCACACGCCGTGCGCTGACTTCGATACGTCTATCTTTCTCTACAGATATGATTCAGAAACATGGCGCGTCAAACTGCCCCGAATGACTCGGTGCTCTCTGTGTCGGGCTCCTGACAATCGGCTGTTGTCGCGGGTTGTCAATAAGGGCGCCGTGTCCTTGGCCCGCAATCTTCGACACCCGGCTTGCTTTCGACTCCGCGGCGTCGTATCTCGAAACCGTAGCAGCCGGTACGAAGCGAGGTATTGCCGTGAGCGCACTCTCCCAGTTTGATCCCGAAGTCTACGCGGCGGTCATCGGCGAGACCCGCCGCGAAGCCGAACAACTCGAATTGATCGCCTCGGAGAACTTTGTCTCGGAGGCAGTCCTGGAGGCGCTCGGCAGCGTGATGACCAACAAGTACGCCGAGGGGTATCCGGGACGGCGTTACTATGGCGGCTGCCAATTCGTCGATCAGGCCGAAAATCTGGCGCGTGAGCGCGCTAAAGCCCTCTTCGGGGCCGACCATGTCAATGTTCAGCCGCACTCCGGATCGCAGGCGAACATGGCTGCCTACCTGGCCGTGCTGCGACCCGGTGACCGCATCCTCGGGCTCAATCTCGCGCACGGCGGGCATCTCACCCACGGCCATCCCCTGAACTTTTCGGGATTTCTCTTTGAGGTTCACGACTACGGGGTTCGTCAGGATAACGAGACGATCGATTACGAGTCATTGATCGCGCGGGCCCGCGACGTGACGCCCAAGATGATTGTCGCGGGGGCTTCGGCGTATCCGCGCACGCTGGACTTCCGGCGATTCCGCGAAGCGGCCGATGCCTGCGGGGCGTTCCTGATGGTCGATATCGCCCACATCGCCGGATTGATTGTCGCGGGGCTGCACCCGTCGCCGGTGCCGTATGCCGATTTCGTCACCACCACCACGCACAAGACCCTGCGCGGGCCGCGCGGCGGCATGGTCATGTGCAAGAGCCAGTACAAGAAGGACCTCGACCGTACGGTCATGCCCGGCCTGCAGGGCGGGCCGCTCATGCACGTTATTGCCGCCAAGGCGGTCGCATTCAAAGAAGCATTGGAACCGTCGTTTGCGGACTACCAGCGACAGATCGTGGCCAATGCCAGGGCCATGGCAGAGCGTTTACAGTCCCACGGTCATCACATCGTCTCCGGCGGCACTGATACCCACCTCATGCTCGTTTCCTTCGTCGGAACCGGAATCACCGGCAAGCAGGTCGAAGAAGCATTGGATCGCGCCGCGATCACGGTCAACAAAAACGCCGTCCCATTCGATCCGGAAAAACCATTGGTCACCTCCGGGATCCGCATCGGCACTCCGGCGGTGACCACGCGGGGAATGGGCGTGAAGGAAATGGTGCAGATCGCCGACTGGATCGACCGAATCATCCACCATCTCGGCGATGATGGCGTCGAGCGCGCTGTCGCCGATGACGTCAGGGCGATGTGCCGCAACTTCCCGCTGTATCAATCGCGTTTGGGGCAATCCGCCGATGTCACGGCCGGAGCGATGGTGAATGGCTAATCCCGAATTCGCCGTTGTGCTGTCGACCGCGAAATCCAGGCGCGAGGCGGACACCATCGCCCGGCGCCTCATCGCCGATCGGGCGGCGGCCTGTGTCAATATCGTCGACAAGATTACATCGGTCTATCGCTGGAAGGGCAAAGTCGAAACGTCATCTGAGGTACTGCTGATCATCAAAACCCGCTGGCTCCTCGTCGATCAGGTGCAGGGCACGATCAAAGGATTCTCGTCGTATGAATGTCCCGAAGTGCTCGTGCTGCCGGTGATCGAAGGATCGGAAGAGTATCTGCGCTGGGTCACCGCATCGACGCGCACCGGCGATCGATAAACAATGAGGGCACGAAATGTATTTTCGCAGAACGTCGTCCGGATATGTCATCCGCCTGAAGAAGGGCGAGGAGATCCATGCCTCGCTGACCCGATTCATGAAGGCCATGGACATCGGTGCGGGATCGGTAACCGGCCTGGGTGCAGTGACCAAAGTCGCACTCGGTTACTTTCATGCCGACACGCGGGAATATGACCGTTTCGAGTACAACGACGAATACGAACTGGTCAGTCTCACCGGCAATCTCTCTTACGACGACGGCAACCCGCGCCTGCATGCGCATGTTGTGATCTCCGGTCCGGACATGAAAGCCATCTCCGGTCATTTGTTCGAGGCGAGCATCGCGGTGACCGGGGAGTTCTACCTGACGTTCGTCGATCAGCGCATCGACCGCGTCTACGATGACGAAACCGGTTTGAAGCTGCTGAATCTGCCAGAGACTCTGTAAACAGTGATTCCCTGTGACAGTCGGCCAGGGTGCCGACCCGGATGAGTATGCCGCCCCGCGCTCCCATCATCACGCTGACGAGCGATTTTGGCATGGCCGATGGCACCGTGGGCGCCATGATCGGCGTCATCAAGTCGATCTGTCCCGTCGCCGAAGTCGTCGTGACCGCCGCTGACGTGCCCCCGCACGACATTTCTCGCGGCGCCTGGGCGCTCCTGCAATCGGCCCCGTTCTTCCCGCCCGGATGCATCCATGTGGCCGTCGTCGATCCCGGAGTCGGTTCCGGACGGCGCGGGCTCCTTGTCCAAACGGAGCGCGACACATTTCTTGGTCCCGATAATGGGGTGCTGACTTGGGTGTTGCGTGGCCCGACCAATGTGACATACCGCGAACTGACGAATCGGAGTTACCGCCTGGCATCCGCGGGCGTTACATTCGATGGCCGCGACCTGTTTGCCGCGGCGGCCGCGCATTTGGCCGCGGGCGCAGACCCTTCGGCATTCGGCCCGACGATCGATGATCCGGTACGCTTGGAATGGCCGGACCCCGTGGTGAGAGATGAACGTGTCCTGGGAATTGTCCTGGTCAGCGATCAGTTCGGAAATCTCATTACGAACGTGCCCTTTGAGCAGGTCGCGGGGCTATTTGGCGATGCCGAACTGGTGGTGTCCGTCGGAACGATCACCGCAATCCCGATCGTTCCCTCCTACTCGCACATCCGTGAGGAATATGGCGCAGTTGTCAATGGCACCGGTCTTTTGGAAATCGCCGCGCATCGCGGATCGGCGGCCGCCAGGACGGGATTGCAACGGGGGGCTGCCGTCATCATCGCGCCGAGGGAAGCTGTGCCATGAATTGTCCGTTCTGCGGACACGATGAAGATCGGGTGGTCGATTCGCGCTCGGTCAGAGAGGGGCGCGGCGTACGCCGCCGCCGTGAATGCCTCGGCTGCAAAGAGCGTTACACCACCTACGAGTACATCGAAAAGGTCGAGTTGATGGTGGTCAAAAACGACGGCCGCCAGGAACCCTACGACCGCGGCAAGTTGATCGAGGGAATCCGCGTCGCCTGCAAGAAACGGCCGATCGGGGCCAAAAAGATCGAAGCAATGGTCGACGAGGTCGAAAAGCGCATCTATGGCCTGTCACGGGGCGAAGTCGCGTCGCAACAGATCGGCGAGCACGTGATGGACCTGCTGCGCGAGACCGACGAAGTGGCCTACGTGCGCTTTGCCTCGGTCTACCGCAAGTTTCAGGACAAGTCACAGTTCTTCGAAGAACTCAAGCAAATGCTCGAATAAACGGCATCCCGCCGATCCATGACTGCCGATCCCGGGGAAATGAGCTTTCTGGCGCACTTGGAAGAATTGCGCTGGCGTCTGATCAAATCGATCGCCAGCGTCCTCATCGTCTCCATTGTCGCATATTTCTTCTCTGACCGACTTCTGGAATGGCTGACCAGCCCGATTTCCGAAGTCTATTTCATGGGTCCGACCGAAGCGTTCTCGGTACGGATCAAGATTTCGCTCTTTGCCGGGCTGATCGTCAGCGTACCCATCATCCTGTACCAGGCTTGGCGGTTCGTTGCTCCGGGCCTGTACGCCCATGAGGTCTGGATTGCCATTCCTCTCGTTTTGAGCGCGACAGTGTTCTTTCTCGGCGGTGCGGCGTTTTGCTACCTCGTGGTTTTGCCCGTGGGTATGAAGTTTTTGATGGGATTCGGCACCGAGAAACTGCGACCGCTGATCGCCGTCGATCGCTATATCAGCTTTGTCACCTGGATGATGCTGGCTTTCGGCGCGGTCTTCGAACTCCCCATCGCCTCGTTTATACTGGGCCGAATTGGTCTGATTTCCAGTTCCGCCCTCCGTCGTGGGCGCCGGTATGCGCTTGTCACGATCCTCGTTGTCGCGGCCTTCATCACCCCGTCCCCGGACGCTTTCTCCCAGTTGATGTTAGCAGGCCCGCTTTATCTGTTATATGAAGTCTCCATATTGATTGTCCGCCTGACCGGTGTGCGCGGCTGAAATCTCCCGCCTGTGGCCTGTCGTGTCCGAGTGCGCCGTATACCCCGCTTGATCCTTTTTGGTTGACACCGGGACAAATCGACATTAAAATCGGATCAAAAGACGCGAGGAGCTTTCGTCGGTCCACCAGCAGGAGCATCAACTCCACAGTCGAGTGCGTTTGTGCCATTCGTATGGGTTATGGACGGGTGTCCTTGTCCTCCAAAGCCATTGAACTGATCCGTCAGCGCACAGCGACGCATCCGCTTTCGGTCGGGATGGGTTGGTCGTGCGTATGGTGTGGTACGACACTATCAGCATGACAGAAAGGTGGTGACAGGCTTGCCAGAAGGGACCGTGAAATGGTTTAACGACTCCAAGGGGTTTGGATTCATCACGCAGGAAGGCGTCGGCAAAGACATCTTTGTTCACTACACCGCCGTCCAGGGCGATGGATTCAAGACGCTCCGCGAGGGTGACCGCGTCAGCTTCGAAATTGTCGAGGGACCCAAGGGCCTGCAGGCGACCAATGTCGTCGCGACCTCACGCGCGGAGAGTTAGCCGGCTGATGTGACGTCCATTATCTGTGAGTCTCCGTTTCTCCGGAGCATCCTCCCGGAAACGAATTCCATAGCGCCTCACCAATAGACGTCTGACAGTCCTCAACACGGTCGGAGGAGAAATCTCCGACACAAAACCTCACGATTTGGCGCGCCCGAAACGGCGCGCCAAATCTCTAACCGACTTAACTCCAACACGTTAAAATCAACGCCCGTGCCGCGCGATTCAACGGTTACTTTAAGTCCTTGCCCGCTGCGATGACGCCCCTGATATACCCCGCGTGATCGTTGCTCGATAATGCGGCCCGGCGACCGATTTTTCGGGTATAGGGGATGGCTTGTCCGAAGACAATGGTGTGCACATGACGGATATCGAGCGATCGGTGGTGATACCATTCGACGGGCGCGATGAATTGTTGTCTGAACCCGTCCCGGTGATTCCCATCCAAAGCGAGGTCCCCTTTCCTTTGGCGGTCGTCTCGCTGAACTTTCGCACCCCGTATGCGCTTCAAGTCCTCGCGCAGATTCGGGAGCGTCCGACCCCGTTTTGGGCCGTCTGGACCACGACCGAATACGACCGGGAGCGATTGAAGAACTTGCTGCCCTCGGTGGGCATTGCCTGCCGGGTGCTGTCCTCACGCGAATTGGGGCCGGGGCGTTGGCGTGTCGACGTTGAAGGGCTCTCACGGGCACGCTTGGTCCGTGTCGAGGATTCGGCAACGGCAGTCACAGCGCTGATCGAAGCGGTCGTCGAGACCGTTGCCGATCCCCAGGTTGCGGCTGAGAAGATTCGAGTCTGCCACGACTTGCTGCTGGCGCTGGTGGAGCAGGGGGGCCAATACCCGATTGAGCTGGTCCGAGTCGCTGAACTGGCCCGTGATCAGGCAGACCGCTACTCGGATTTGTTGGCTGCCTCGGTTCACTTTCCCCAGGATGACAAGTGGCGTCTGGCCCAAATGCCCGACCCGATCGCCCGTCTCGATCTGTTGGCTGAGTTGTTGCGGGTCGAAGTTGCCGGTGCCGACCGCAAGCACGACCTGGATCGGCGCGCCGGGGCGGCGGTCGAAAAGCGGCAGCGTGTGGAGTTCCTCCGCGCCCAATTCGAAGCGGTCCGCAAAGAATTGGAGGTACTGGATGCCGGCGCAACCGAACTCGATCAGTTGGCCGATCAGATCGGACGTGCCGGCTTGCCGGCACCGGTGGCGCGTCGTGTCCGAAGCGAGCTGGAACGTCTGCGCGTCATCTCCACCGCGTCGGCGGAATACTCGGAGATTCGCAACTACATCGACTGGCTGATCAACATTCCCTGGACCGCCACGGCCCACGAGCGGACCGACATCAACGAGGTTCTTCGTGTATTGGACGAGGAAGTCTACGGCCAACGGCGGGCCAAGGAACGCATCTGCGAGTACATCGCCGTGCGACTGCAAACCGGGCAAACGACGCCCAATGTGCTCTGCCTCGTGGGTCCGGCGGGGGTCGGCAAGACCCTTCTGGCGCGCGGGATCGCCCGGGCCCTGCGTCGGCCGCTGATCTCCCTCAATGTTGGCCTGCTCCGATCAGAGGGGGTTCTGAAGGGAAACCGTCGCACCTTCCCCGGCGCAATGCCCGGACGGCTGCTTCGGCAGTTACGGGCGGTCGGGGTAACCAACCCGGCCTGTATTCTCGAAGACATTGACCGACTCGGCTCCGATAACGGCAACACCGACATTGCCGCTGTCCTAATGGAGGGAATGGACCCGGGCGTGAATCACGACTTTTGGGACTACTACCTCGAGTTTCCCTACGATCTGTCGCGCGTGCTCTACATCTGCACCGCCACCGATGCCGAGACAATTCCGGAGATGCTTGCCGAACGCATGGAGATGGTCGAGTTGCCGGGCTACCTGATGGAAGACAAGGCGGAGATCACATTTAAGTATCTCTGGCCGCGCCAGCTCGGTCTGCACGGACTTCCCGAGAGCGAATTCACATTGACGGTCGCCGCTGTCCAAAAGGTCATTCGCGAGTACACGCTGGAAGCCGGACTGAGCGAACTGAAGAAGGCATTGGAAGTGATCTGCCGGCACTTGGCGGCCGAGCGGGCCGGAGGGCAGCGTGGGTTCGTTCGCATCGGCGCCCAGCAGGTGGAAAAGTTGCTCGGTACTCCCGTTTACATCCCCGAAAAGGCCGAGGCGAAGCCGGAGATCGGTGTGGCCATGGGTGTTGCCTGGACTCAGACGGGCGGCGATATCATGCTCATTGAAGCCCTCAAAATGCGCGGCTCCGGCAATGTGATCTCGACCGGCTCCCTGGGGGAGGTCATGCGCGAGTCGATCCAGGCGGCTCACTCCTGGGTCCGGTCGCGGGCCGACTGGCTGGGAATCCGGCACGACGACTTCGGCAACTATGACATCCATGTGCACTTTCCATCGGGTGCCATCCCGAAGGATGGCCCCTCGGCCGGCATCACGATTACGGTCGTTATCGCGTCGGTCATGTCCGAGCGGGCGGTCCGTAATGACTTTGCCATGACCGGCGAGGTGTCATTGCGGGGAAAGGTCCTGCCCGTCGGGGGTATCAAGGAAAAGGTCGCCGCGGCCCATCGTGTCGGGATTCACAGAATGATCGTGCCCCGGCAGAATATCAAGGACCTGCAGGATGTCCCGCGACGCATCTCCAAGGAGATGGAATACGTCCCGGTGGAGACCGTCGATGAAGTCTTCACTCATGTGTTGCTGAACTTCGATCCGGCCAAGGCGAGTCTGGAGAAGCTGCTGCGCATGGAGCTGGTCCGACGGCAGTCGTCCGGGCGCAAGGGGGCCAGGACGAAGAACAAGTCAACCGTCAAGTCACGTGGCCGTATCAAGACGCAGGTCGGCAAGCGACGCGAGAGACGTTGACAGACGCTCGCTGGCAGTGCATTAACAACGCGAGGATCGGCCGGTGAATTGTTTCAACCGTGGAAAGGGTATGTTGTCCATGACAAAGGGAATGTCGGCAAAAGTGTTGACGACGGCGCTGCTCATCGCCGCCGTGTTGGCCAGAGTGACCCCGGCAGCCGCTTCGGCGTCGAATGACCCGCTCATGCAGGCCATGGAATCGGAGTTGTCACGCTCAATGCAGCGGCTCAAGCTCGATGACTTTGATGCGCCGTATTTCATCTCCTATCGCCTGACCGAAATTCAAGCGGTCTCGATGGAGGCCTCTTACGGGGCGCTGGTCTCCTCCGGGGGAGAGAACTACCGCGGACTGGTCGTCGACGTGCGGGTCGGCGACTATGCCCAGGACAACAGCACCGACGATGACAGCTTCTATTTCAACCCACGCGACACCGACGCCTACCGTTTCTCGCGCAGCTACGCGCCGATCGACAACGACACGGCGGCGCTGCGGCACGAGTTGTGGCTGATCACCGATTACCAGTACAAGAGCGCGCTGGAGGAATACATCGCCGAGCGCGGCGGACAGATCCAAAAAATCGAGAAGCAAGACGCGCCCGAAGACTTTTCGATGGTCGCCCCCGTGACGATCAGCGAGCCGATCGACACGCTGTCGTTCGACGTCAAACGCTGGAAAAACGTCCTGCGCGCGATTTCCGCCCGGTTCAAACGCGAGGAGCTGATCTACGACTCCGACATCGAACTGCGCGCCATCGCCCAGACACGGTACCTGCTGACCAGCGAGGGGACGCGTCTGCGCACCAATGATCACAACTATTCGTTGTCGATGTCCGCGCATGTGCGCGCCGACGACGGCATGCCGATCGACCTCAGCTACGTCGTCAAGACACACGATATGGCTTCGCTGCCCGACTCGCTCTCGATGGCACAGTCGGCCGATTCGCTCTCGGAGCTGCTGTTGTCGCTGCGCGAGGCGCCGGTGATGGACCCCTACACCGGTCCCGCCATCGTCCTGCGCGGCGCCTCCGGCGTGTTCTTCCATGAAGCGCTCGGTCATCGTCTCGAAGGCCACCGGACACGTCGCGAATCGGAGGGGCACACCTTCAAGGATAAGCTGGGCTCGCGCATCATTCCGGAATTCTTAAGTGTGTACGATGATCCGACCCGCCAATACGCCGCGGGCGTGGACTTATACGGCAGCTATGAATTCGACGATGAAGGAGTCCCGTCGCAGAAGGCGCAATTGGTCTCCAACGGCGTGCTCGAGAGCTTCCTGATGTGCCGGACACCGATTCACGGCATCGCGTCCTCGAACGGACACGGCCGCGGCGACATCTGGCATCAACCCGTCAGCCGAATGGGATCGCTATTCGTCGAATCGAGCTCCCCGATCACTTTCAACGATCTGAAATCGCAATTGCTCGATCAGTGCCGCCGGCAGGGCAAAGAGTACGGCTTGGTGTTCGAGGATATCGAGGCGGGGGAGACCAATACATCGTCTTACGGCGTGCAAACGCTCCGCGTGAGGCCGCGTGTGGTCAAGAAAGTCTACGTCAGCGACGGACGCGAGGAACTGGTCCGGGGAGTCGAATTGATCGGGACCCCGCTGGCCGTCCTGGAAAGCATCGTGGCGGCATCCGACGATCTCGGAGTATTCAACGGGGTCTGCGGGGCCGAATCGGGCTGGGTACCGGTCTCGGCGGTCGCGCCCAGTGTCCTGATTTCGGAAGTCGAAGTTCAACGACTCGACCGCAATCTCAAGCGGGGACCGATCCTCCCGCCGCCGCTCCACAGCGTTGACCCCTGAGGATCAATCCGTTGCTGTCGATGGTGTTGTGAGAATCGCCGGCACTAAGTTTGTTCGGGGAGCATACGAGGGCTGTACAGAATGGGCGTCGATTTGGCCCCATGCGCCCGAATAGATTCCCGACGGCGTTGAGTTTTTTTCAACACACGTCATCATGATCGCGTATTTCGATTGAGAGATTGGCCCGCCCACCCTCGCGTGTCATGGGCGGCCCCGATTACCTGCTTCGTTTGTAACGCGCTGAACAACGATTCTGTGAACCGGATCGGCATCCGCGATTCGTGTTCCTCCTGCCCGCCAGTCGGCGCCCTTCCCACCGCAGGTGTGGTGTCCGTATCCGGGAGGTGTCTGTGCCGAAGCGCAAAACCATTCCATTTCAGCGTGATCGCGAAAAGGAAAGCTGGTCGTTGTACGGCCTGCAGGGATTGCAGCCCGACCGATTCGCTCGTGTGGTCAAAAAGATCATCGACGGCGATTACCTCGTTGTTCGCCCTGCAACGCGGCCCTCGATGAGCGCCTGACGCCGTGCACGAATACGTTTTCGCCCCTTGGCCGCCATCGACCCCCTCCCGCGGTTGTACCGCTGAGATCATTGCTGGTGGCCCGCATGCATCGGCCGGTCGATCTCCGGCGGCCGCCTTGATGTGATCCCCTAACATCTGTCCTTCCATTCCGTTTGCCTCCCGTGTTCGACTGAAAGAGCGTTGCTGGCATCCGCCCAATAGGTTTAATTGCGGCCCTTTGGGACACCGTGTTCCGATAACGGCTCCGGAGCGTCGCAATGATCGTGACTCACGTCTACCAAGCTGATCATGGCGTCGTCCGCCGCGAGGGAATCGAGCCGTTCGACGAACTCATCAAGAATCCGGAAGTCGTCTTCTGGGTCGATTTTCTGCGCCCGGCCGATGAGGAGTCGTATGTCCTGACCGGCGACTTCGGATTCCATCCGCTGGCCATCGAGGATGCCATCGGCGAGGAAGCCGGCCCCAAAGTCGATGATTACGACAGCTACCTGTTCGTCGATTTTCGCATCGCCGACTATGAAGTAGCCGCCGGCCTTCGCGTCCAGGCCGTGCACGTGTTTCTCCTGCGCAATGGCGTCGTGACCGTCCGCGATGAGGCGATTCGTCCGCTCGATGCGGTCGCCCGACGCTGCCGCACCGAGGAACGCATCCTCTCGCGCGGAGCCGATTTCTTCCTGCACACGCTGCTGGACCACATGGTCGATCATTACGATGTCACGATGGAGAAAATCGAAGACGAGGTCGACCGCGTCGAGGATGAGGTGTTCCGGGACGCCGACGATGCGATCGTCCGCCGCGTGTTCAACCTCAAGCGCGATCTGTCGCATCTGAAACGCGTCGTGACGCCCCTCCGCGAGATGCTCGACCGATTCTCCCGTTCCCGTTTCCCGCTGATCGGCTCGAAGGCGCGCGTGTACTACCGCGACGTGTTCGACCACATGCAGCGCATCAACGAATTGGCCGACTCCTTTCGCGACACGCTCAATTCCGTGCTGGAGGTCTATTTCTCGACCGTGCAATCGAAGACCAACGAGACGATCAAGGTGTTGACGATCATCTCGACGATCCTTTTGCCGTTGACATTCCTGACGGGTCTGTATGGAATGAATTTTGCCCGTATGCCCGAGCTCCACTGGGTCCATGGCTACAAGTTCTTCTGGGGGATCACCATCACGGTCGTCGTCGGAATGTTGTGGTTTTTCAAACGGCGCAAGTGGATTTAGCGGCGGACCGCCGGGAACTCGCGGACGCCGATTATATTTACGACTGGATTTCGTATGAACTGCCGTCAGCACCGATGATGACCGCCGATCCGATCCATACCGGCAAGATTGCGGGACGCAAGCGTCTCTACCTCGATACCCTTTACGATCCCGATCGCACCGGCCGATTCTTCCAGTGGCCGCATCCGTCGCCCGAGGCGTTCATCTCTTGTGCACGACGGGTCACGTGCAACGACACAGTCGACCGCGCACGGATTACGAGACTCCTGCTCCGTCAGAATGAAGCGCTCGACGCACCCGGTGCGGCCCTCGACAATGCGCGCAAGCTCGCCGATCCGAAGTCCGTGTGTGTGTTCACCGGGCAGCAGGCGGGGCTGCTGGGGGGACCGTTGTACACGCAATACAAGGCACTGGCGGTCATCGGCTGGGCGGCCCAACTTGAGAAGCAGTTGGGACGGCCGGTTGTCCCGGTATTCTGGATGGCGGCCGACGACCACGACTTCGAAGAAATCCGCTGGACCGCGTTCCCTGATACTCAAAACGACGTGCAGCGTCTGCAACTCGATGTGCCCGGCCTGCCCGAGCGCACCCCCGCCTCTCAGATCACGCTCGGCGATGACATCCATCGTGTCCTGAACGAATTGCAATCATTACAGCTCAAAACGGAGTTCAGCGACTCGGTTACAACTGCGCTCCACGAGGATTACACGCCCTCGCGCACGATGGTCGAGGCATTTGGGCGTTGGATGACGCGCATGCTGGGTCCGCTGGGGCTGGTGATGTTCGATCCGTCTGATCCCGAAGCCAAATCGCTCTCCGCGCCGTTGGTAGCGGAAGAACTGCGCGGCCCCGACGACACCGCCTCGGCGCTCGCCGACATCGGCTATCGCCTCGAGGAAGCGGGGTATCACAAGCAGGTGGCGCATCCCGACGGGCACACGCACCTGTTTTACATTGCCGAGGGACGGCACGCGTTGCGGTTTGCCAACGGCCGGCTCTGGACCGATCCCGAAGGCGGAGACCGGGCGCGCCCGAGCGGCGAGTGGGTCTCAATTCTCGAACGGAATGCGACCGCCTTTTCGCCGGGCGTGCTCTTCCGCCCTGTGGTTCAGTCGTATCTGTTTCCGGTCGTCGCGGCGGTGTGCGGCCCGTCGGAGATCGCCTATTGGGCGCAGGCGCGCAGCTTGTTCGACCGCTTCGATCTGACCATGCCGGTTGTGCTGCCACGCGTGTCCGCGACGATCACCGAAAGCAAAACCGTGCGCGCGGTTCAATCCCTCGGGCATCATGTCGCCGACTTCTTCGGTGACATCGAAGCGCTGATCAACCGGCACTTCGAGCAGTCGTTCCCGCAGGATTTGGAATCACGATTCGCCGATGAACGCGCCGCGTGGCGCCGGCGTCTGGACGAACTCAAAATGACGGTCTCGACGTTCGAGCCGACGCTGGAAAAGTCATTCGACGTCGGTGCGGGCCGGATTCTTTCGATGCTGGAACAGCTTGAGAAAAAAGCGTTTCAGGCGCACAAGCGAAAGGGCGAAGAGATTCGCGCCAAGTTTTACAAGTTGGCCGCACACCTGTATCCGGAGGGCCAGCCCCAGGAACGTATCTTCGGGATCGCCTACTATCTCAACAAGTACGGCTTCGGGGCCATCGAACGCATTCGCAGGCAACTGCGTACCGACACGCCGGACCACCAGCTCCTCGTGCCATAGCCGCCACGCCGATGCCCGCCTCCGATTCAGCTTCCCGCCCGCTTAAGATCGCGATCACCTGCTATCCCGTGCCGGGCGGTTCGGGCATCCTCGCCACCGAACTGGGTGTCCGTTTGGCCGCGCGCGGCCACGAAGTCCACTTCATCAGCAGCGCGTTGCCGTACCGTCTCGAACAGCTCAATGCCGCGCTGTACTTTCATCAGGTGGTCACACCGAGCTACCCGCTGTTCGAGCACGCACCGTACACTCTGTCGCTGGCGTCGAAGATGATCGAGGTCGCCCAGCGTGAAACGCTGGACGTCCTCCATGTCCACTACGCGATTCCGCATGCCGTGTCCGGGTATCTCGCGCGGCAGGCGATGGGGCCGACGGCGCCGCGCGTGCTCTGCACGCTCCATGGCACCGATATCACGCTGGTCGGGTCGGACCGCTCGTTCTGGGAGATCACGCGGTTCGCCATCGACGCTGTCGATGGGGTGACCGCTGTATCCCGGTTCTTGAAGGATAAGACCGTCAGCGTCTTCGGCACGCAGCGTCACATCGAAGTCATCCGCAATTTCGTCGACACGTCACGCTTCTACCCGCGCGCGGCCGATTTATGCCGTCAACGGTTCGCCGATCCCGGCGAGAAAATCGTCGCGCACCTCTCGAATTTCCGTCCGGTCAAGAATGTAACCGGCGTGGTCCAGATGTTCGCCCAGGCGAGTCGGACCGTCCCCTCTCGGCTGCTCATGATCGGCGATGGGCCGCAGACCGCGGATGCGACCGCAGTGGCGCAGGCGCTCGGCGTTGCCGACAAGGTCTCGTTTCTGGGCAATCGTGAAGACATCGCCGACATACTCTGCGCCGCCGATGCCTTCCTGCTGCCGTCGCACTATGAGGCATTCGGATTGGCGGCTCTCGAAGCGATGGCGTGCGGCGTGCCGGTGGTTGCCTCGCGCGTCGGGGGTGTTCCCGAACTCATTGAGGATGGCAAGACCGGTTTCCTGGTCGACCCGGATGATTATGTCGGCGGCAGCGAACGTCTCTCCGCGATTCTGACAGACAAGAATCTCCATGAGTCGTTGCGGGCCGGCGGCCTGCAGCATGTCAGGGACAACTTCACCGCCGATGCGGTCGTGCCGCTGTATGAGGACATGTACCGGCGACTCCTGAGGCAATGAAGACCACGAACACCTGATGTCGGTCCCTCCGCTGGACGCATCGGGTGGGGACAAAGCACCGACACGATGACCAACAGCTCCAATAGACGGAGAATTCGCGGAGACCATATGACCAACGAGCAGAACACCACCGTCGACGCATTGGCCCTGGCGGCGCACCGCGACGACATCGAAATCACCTGCGGCGGACTCTTAATCAAGCTGGCCGACAAGGGATACCGTACCGGCATCGTCGATTTCACGGCGGGGGAGATGGGCACACGCGGCAGCGCTGCCGAACGCGAGGCCGAGGCGGTTGCGGCAGCACAGATCATGAATGTCGCTCACCGAGAGAATCTCAACATGCCCGATGCCCGGCTCGACAATACGCTGGAGAATCGCCTGATGGTCGCCGACGTTCTTCGACGCCTGAGGCCGAAGTTGGTCATCCTTCCCCATTGGGAACAGCGCCATCCCGACCATCGTGTCGCGGGGGCGATCGCCTACGACGCCTGTTTCCTGGCCGGACTCAAGAAGCTCGATCTGCCCGGCGAACCGCACCGTCCCCACAAAATCCTCTACACGGCGTTCTTTCGTCAGCCGCCGTATTCGTTCATCATCGACATTACCCAGCAATTTGAGCGCAAGAATCACGCGGTGGCGGCCTACGCGACCCAATTCGGCACGCGCGAGCAGGGTACACGCGAAATCTATGCCCCGGGGATCAGCATCTATGATCTCATGGACACCGAGGCGCAGCAACTCGGACGGCTGATACGCAAACGCCACGCCGAGGCGTATGTGATCAAGGAAGCAATGGAAGTCGACGATCCGCTGACGATGAGCGTCGCGTCGATTTGACACGTCGCATTGTCGCGGATGGGTGTGTCACGAACCCCGTTTCGATGCCACTCTCGAATCCCTATATTTGTCCCGGAAGAGGATTCGGTCTGGTGGCCGGCGCGGACTTCAAATCCGTAGGCGACTTCGCAGACGCGAGGGCGCGGTGGGTTCGATTCCCACCCCTTCCGTTTGATTCGACTCGACACTCCCACGCGTGATGGCTCATATGTCTGCCCGCCCCCCCTCTGTCGAAGTGCTGGTTTCCAACGAGCGGCTTGCCGATCTCGTCAGTCAACACGGACGCCCGATCATCACAGACCACGTGCGCGCCGTCCTCTCCGGTGTGCGGCGGCAACAGAATTCCCCGACCGATTGGCCCAATGTTGATGAACTGATTGATGCTGTCCGGACGCGCGCCGAGACTCCATTCGGATTGCAGCGTGTCATCAATGCCACCGGCGTCCTGCTGCACACCAATCTCGGACGCGCACCGTGGAGCCGTTTCATGGTCGATCAGATTGCCGAACGTCTCGCCGGGTATGTCACGCTCGAATACGATCTCGAGAGCGGGACACGCGGCGTGCGTGGTGCGACAGTGGAAGCCGGGCTGGCCGCGTTGGCCGGTGCCGAGGGTGCGCTGATCGTAAATAACAATGCCGCGGCAGTGTATCTGGCACTCACGACCCTGGCCTGGAATCGCGAAGTCGTCATTTCGCGCGGTGAACTCGTGCAGATCGGCGGCGGATTTCGCATCCCTGAGGTGCTGGCGCGCAGCGGCGCCGTCCTGCACGAAGTCGGTACGACCAACAAGACTTCACTGCGCGACTACGAAGCCGCCTGTGGACCGCAGACCGGTTTGATTCTGAAGGTCCACCGGTCCAACTTCGTGCAGAAGGGTTTTGTGGAAGAGGTTTCTGCGTCCGATCTGGCCGCGCTGGGAAAGCGTAAGTCCCTCCCGGTCGTGTGGGATATCGGTTCGGGAGCCGTCGACGGCGTCGATGTTCCCGCTCTCTCCGGCGAACCGACGCTCCGCGATGCCGTGGCCAGTGGAGTGCATCTTGCGACCGGTTCGGGCGACAAATTGCTCGGCGGTCCCCAGGGAGGTCTGATCCTGGGGGAATCGGATTTGATCAAACGTCTCCGTGCCGACCCGCTCTATCGAGCATTTCGGCCGGGGAAGGCCACGTTGCTCGCGCTGGAATACATCGTAGCGGCGCACCGCAGCGGGCGCGCCGGGCAACTGATCCCGTTGTATCAGCTCGCGGCAGTGACGGCACACGAGCTGCAGCGCCGTGCCGAACGATTGGCCGCCGTCGCGAATGAATTCGGATGGATGTCGAAAGCGGTCACGACGAACGACACATTCGGCGGCGGCGCGGCCCCGGAAGCCGTGCTGCCGGGATGGGGACTTCGTCTTACGGGTCGAGCGTCGGCCGACGCCCTGGAGGCACGCGCGCGGGCACACACCCCGCCGATCGTCGGGACCATCACAGATGGCGCGCTTGTTTTCTCACTGCGCACGGTACTTGCCGGCGAGGACGCGGAAATCGAGCACTTCCTTCAGGTGGCATCGACCAGGTAACCCCCGACGAATCCAGGACTATCGCACCGTCATGTTTGTAATGGGAACCGCCGGCCATGTCGATCATGGCAAATCGACACTGGTCAAGGTGCTGACCGGGATCGACCCCGACCGCCTGCCCGAAGAGAAAGAGCGCGGCCTGACCATTGATCTGGGCTTTGCCTGGATGACCACACCATCGGGACGCAGTATCGGCATCGTCGATGTGCCCGGTCACGAACGCTTTATCCGCAACATGATCGCCGGTGTCGGCGCGATCGACTTCGTCCTGTTGGTCATCGCCGCCGACGACGGATGGATGCCGCAAACTTCGGAGCATCTGGCCATTCTCGAATACATGGGAATCGAGTGCGGGATTGTGGCGCTCACCAAGTGCGATACGGTCGAACGCGATTGGCTGTATCTGGTGCAAACCGACATCGCCGCGCGACTGAAGCCGTCCGCCCTGGAATCGGCTCCGATCGTTCCGGTCGATTCGATTTCGGGACATGGGTTGGACGATCTGCGCGCCGCCATCGATGCGCTGGCCGGATCGCTGTCGCCGCGCCGCGACATCGGCCGTCCGCGGTTATACATCGATCGCGTCTTTGCGATGACCGGACGCGGCGTCGTCGTCACGGGCACCCTGATCGACGGCGCACTGCAGGCGGGCCAACAGATCACGATCGCACCGGAGAGTTTCGGCGCCCGCATACGCGACCTGCAGATCCACAAGCAATCGGTCGCGCGCGCTCAGGCGGGTCATCGCGTGGCGGTCAATCTGTCGGGCGTCGAACGCGCGCAAATGCGCCGGGGACAGTGCCTGGTCGCGAACGACGACACCGATACGTACGATCGCTTGTGGGCGGACGTCAGCGTGTGGGCCGACTCCGTCTCGCCATTGGAAACCGGACGCCAGGTGCTGGTGCTGTTGGGAACGTCCGAAACTGAAGCGTCCGCATTCCCGCTCGATACGGAGCAGATCGCGCCCGGATCGGTCGCGCTGTGCGAACTGCGATTGAAGGAAGCGATTACTGTGCGTCTGCTCGATCACTTCGTCCTGCGCTGGCCGACGCCGCAGGTCACCGTGGGCGGCGGGACCGTGCTGGATCTCGGCGGAGACAAGCGGATGCGCCGTCAGGAGCGATTCATCGCGGGATTGCAGCGACGACGTGATCGGAGTCTGATGACGTTTCTTGAGACGGATCTCCAGCGGATGGGATACGTCGCGCACAATGAAGTATTGAGAACCGGATTGTGGACCCGCGATCAAATCGCGCAGGGGCTGGATGACTTGATTGCTGCCGGTGCCGTGCAAGATCACGGCGGGCTCCTGTTTTGGTCCCAACAGTTCGGAACATGGTCGGACGCTATGAAACAGACGCTCGCTGACACGCTCGCGCAACATCCGTACCTCCCCGGCCTCAACCTGAGCGAGTGGGCAAATCGTGCGCGCGTACCGGCGCCAGCGGCCGAGAAGATCGCGTCGGCCATGCTGGCAAGCGGAGCTGCGAAGCGTAACGCCGAAGTGTTTAGTCTGTCGGGCCATCAGCAGGCATTGCCGCGGGAATGGGCAGGTGATGAATCGCGGCTGTGGCAATCGCTGTGCGACGGCGGCGCGCAGCCGCCGACGCGCCCCGATCTTGAAGCGCAATCGCCGCACGCACGGGCGATCATCCAGTACTGGATCGACACCGGCCGCGTGATCAACCTGTCCGATGGGGTGATCTTCCCGTCGGAGTCGTTCGATGCGATCAGGCAACAAGTCATCGGAGCGCTGCAGTCCGAGGGCGCGCTGACGGCCGGGACGCTCCGTGATCTGTTGGGCACGACGCGAAAGTATGCCGTCCCCATTGGCGAGCAATTGGACCGCGAGGGGCTGACCCGACGCGAAGGCGACACGCGCGTGTTGGTCAGGTGCGAGGGAGTATCACGGTGACGAATTCGCCGACGCTGCGATTCATCAACGGATCCATCGTGACGATGGACGTCGACCGTCCGGCCGTCGGCGAAGTCGTAACCCAGGGCGGGCGCATCGTCTGGATCGGAAACAGCGGAGATGCGCCCATCGAGTTCCGGCGCGCAAGGACGATTGATCTGAAAGGGCGTCTGCTGCTGCCCGCCTTCACCGATGCGCACACCCACTTTCTCAAATGGGCACTCAGTCTCGATACCGTCGATTTGACCGGCGCGACTTCGGTACAGACAGCCCTGAAGCGAATCCGCGGGCATGCCCAGCGATCATCGTCCCGCAGTCAATGGCTGACCGGCGCCGGATTTGATGTGAACCTCTGGGGAGGCGTGTCGCCGACGCGTCACATGCTCGACAGAATATGCCCGGACCGCCCGGTGGTGATGGAGAGCCACGACGAGCACGCGATGTGGGTCAACTCCGAGACGTTGCGTCGCTGCCGGATCGATCGCGCGACGCCTGATCCCGACGGCGGCCGCATCGTACGCGACGCACGCGGCGAGCCGACCGGCATGGTCCTGGAAACCGTCTGCAACAGAGTCTGGGAGGCGCTGCCCAAGCCGACACACCGTGCCATGGAACGGGCCGTTCTCGCCGCACAGCGACGCGCGCACGCGGTGGGTGTCGTCGCCATCGGCGACATGGGCGTCCCGGAGACGCTCTCGGTGTTTCAGTCATTGCACGACAGTGCCCGGCTCCGCCTCCGATTGTGGAAATCGGTCGCGCTGCACGACATGGACAGTGCCATCGCACTCGGTTTGCGGTCCGGCATCGGCAACGAGTGGATCACTATCGGCGCGGTGAAGGTCTTTCTCGATGGCGCGCTCGGTTCACGCACCGCCTGGATGTATCAGTCGTACTCGGGCGACCGCGCGAATCGCGGGATTTGCCGTCTCGACCAAAACAGGTTCGACGGAGTGGTCCGACGTGCGACCAGCCACGGCCTTTCCATTTGCGTTCATGCGATCGGCGATGCGGCGGTCGGCGCGGCCATCGACGTCATGCGCAAGTACAACCAACGCTTCCCGCGCTGCCAGCCGCCCCGCATCGAGCACTTGCAGCTCTTGCAGCCGAACGATCTGAAGAAACTTGTGGGAACCCGCATCATCGCATCGATGCAGCCGTCGCATTTGTTGACCGACCGCGACATCGCCGACCGCCACTGGGGAACGCGCGCGCGCAACGCGTTTGCGCTGCGGTCGCTCTGGGATGCCGGAGTTCCGCTGGCATTCGGCTCGGATGTGCCGATTGAACCGCTCTGTCCGCTCGATGGCATCGGCGCCGCCGTCCATCGGGCCCGCCCCGACGACAATCGCGGCTCCTGGCACTCACGTCAGCGGTTGTCGGTGTGGGAGGCGGTTTGGGGATTCACCGCCGGAGCCGCGTATGCCTGCGGCGGTGGCGAACGACGAGGACGCATTCTTCCGGGTCAACTGGCCGATCTGGTTGTGCTGGATCGCAACATCTTCACATGCCGGCCCGCGGACATCTTTTTGACGAAAGTTGACATGGCCGTAGTCGGCGGTACAATCATGTGGGACAGAGCCAACGCGGGGTGATCCGTCACACCGTTCTGTTTGCTGTTGACGTAGACGCGATTCTCCTCTTGGTTGCAGTTTGACAACGATGCCCAGACAACGCCCCAGAGTCTCGTCCCGCGCGAGCCGACATGCGTCGGTGCGTTGCACTGTCGTCTGCCTGTTGTTTGCTGCGACGCTCACCGCCCATGCGTCGGCGGCGACTGTCGATGTCATGACCATCGACGGTCCCATCGGTCCGGTGACTGAAATGATGATTGAGGACGCTGTCGAGGAGGCCGAAGAGTCCGGATCCGAAGCGCTCATCATCGAATTGGACACGCCGGGCGGATTGGTGTCGACCACCAAGAAGATTACGCAAACGATCCTGAAATCGAATGTTCCGGTTGTCGTCTATGTCTCGCCGCAAGGGGCGAGCGCGACATCGGCGGGCGTGTTCATCCTGATGTCGGCCCATTTCGCGGTCATGGCGCCGGGCACCAACGCCGGCGCCGCGCACCCGGTGTCATTGCAAGGCGAGATGGACTCGACCATGTCGCACAAAGCCGAAAGCGATGCCGCCGCGAACATTCGCGCGCTCGCCAAACGGCGCGGGCGCAACGATCACTGGGCCGAACGGGCTGTGCGCGAGTCCGAATCGCTGACCGCCGATGAGGCGCTCGATTCCAACGCCATCGATTTCATCGCCGCCAATCTCAGCGACCTGCTCGACTCGCTTCACGGACGCACCACCGATCTGCCGCGCGGCATCGACACATTGAACACCGCCGGGGCGGACGTTCATCGCATTGCGGCATCCTGGCGCGAAAAGGCGCTCGGTGTCATCACCGACCCCAACATCGCCTATATCCTCATGTCGATCGGCTGGCTGGGCATCATGATGGAGCTGTACAACCCCGGTTCGATCTTCCCCGGCGTGGTCGGCGCCATCTGCCTGATTCTCGGTTTCTATTCGCTGCAGACGTTGCCGATTAACTATGCCGGACTGTCTTTGATAATCCTGGCCATCATTCTCTTCATCATGGAGGTCAAGATCATCAGTCATGGTCTGCTGACCATCGGCGGCGCGATTGCCATGATTATCGGCTCGATGATGCTGATCGATTCTCCCGACCCGGCCGCGCGCGTATCATTCACCGTGATCCTCGCCGTGGTCGGCACGACGGTCGCATTCTTCGCTCTCGCCGCCGGTCTCGCATTGAAGGCGCGCCGGCGCAACCCTGTCACCGGCGACGAAGGGATGATCGGCCTGACCGGCACCGCGCGCGAGTCCTTTGATACCGTCGGGACCGTCTATGTCGCGGGAGAATACTGGCGCGCGAAGACGTCGCGCCACATTGAATCAGGCCAGTCCGTACGCGTCGTCGGCAAAGTTGGAATGGAGTTGGTTGTCGAGCCGGCGGGGCCGCCGTAGTCCGGAACGTGCCGGTCAGCCCTTGGGCCGCAGGTCCCGCCACAGCGGGGCTGACGGTCATCGCGAAGCGATGAAGATAGAATGATTGCGGCCGACCGCACGGAAGGTGAGTCGCAGCCGATTTCATCTGCTAAACTGACTTCAACGAGAGGAAGGAACACATGCTGCCCATCGGACCGATAACCGTCGCCATCATTGCGCTCATCATCCTGGGGAACGCCGTACGCATCCTCAAAGAGTACGAACGCGGTGTCATCTTCCGTCTCGGACGCCTGATCGACACCAAGGGGCCGGGGCTGATCCTGCTCATTCCCATCGTCGACAAGATGCTGCGCGTCGATCTGCGCACGATCACCTTCGATGTGCCGCCGCAGGATGTCATCACGCGCGACAACGTCACCATCAAGGTCAACGCCGTCGTCTATTTCCGCGTGATGGATGCCAACAAGGCGATCGTCAATGTCGAAAACTATATGGTCGCCACTTCGCAGATCGCGCAGACCACGCTGCGTTCGATCCTCGGCCAGTTCGAGCTCGATGACCTGCTCTCCAACCGCGAGCACATCAACCAGCAATTGCAGAAAATCATCGACGACCAGACCGAGCCGTGGGGGATCAAGGTCAGCGTCGTCGAGGTCAAAAACGTCGATCTGCCGGTTGAGATGCAGCGCGCCATCGCGCGTCAGGCCGAGGCCGAACGCGAACGCCGCGCCAAGATCATCCACGCCGAGGGCGAACTGCAGGCCTCCGAAAAACTCGCGCAGGCCGCCGAGATCATCGGACGCAACCCGGCGACCCTGCAACTGCGCTACCTGCAGACGCTGACTGAAATCGCCGCCGAAAAGAACTCGACGATCATTTTCCCGCTGCCGATCGATCTGATCAAGCCGTTCATCGACATGGCCACGCACCGCCAGCAGCAGGGGTAGGGGGGAGACTGGACGGATGTTCAATTGGAGGGTAGGGGCGCGATTCATCGTGCTCGCCAACGGGGGGACGGGCGCAATGAATTGCGCCCCTACGACGCGAAGACGACTCGCCCTGACCAGATGCTCGTCGCCCTCGGCGGATGGCCAGGGCTACCCGGCCGATAGGGCTATAAAGTGAAGAGCTGGTCGTTCATCAGCGAAGCGACATTCGTCGCATCTGTGTCGGCTATTATCTATCTAGCAGCGTACAGTTACGAAGAAGCATATTGTAATTACTGGGGTCTGCCCGCTGAGTTCATTGTAGTTTCAATCGAACGTCTTGCAAATCTGGCCCTGATCGCTATCTCCCTGTTCATGATTTACCTGTTCCCGGCTATTGTGCTTAGTAGAAACTTGTTTGCACGAATCTCTCGAAGTCCATATCTGCAGATGATGGTCTACCCGCTTCTTGTGACATGTTTTGCGATTCTGACTCTCATTCTGTATCCGACTCTTCGCCGGGCGTGGTGGACACTGGCGTTTTTCACTCTCAGCATCTGGGCAATTTGGTTTGGCCTGCCGGCGGTTATTGCGTGGAAGCGAAAAGTCTCATACTTGGAAGCCGAAAACGAAACACGTGAAGCAGATAGAGAGTTGGTAACGCCAATTGACTGGATCACTGGCAAATTGGGAGAGATGGGGGCGCCTTTGATCTTGTTCCTCCTCTTGGGGTATGTCGCAGCGCCGATGGTGGGCACGATGCAAGCGAAGAGACAGAAGACGTTTCCGGCTCTCGTTCGCGCCTGTGCCCCGGGCGAAGACAGTTGCCAGGTGATGATAGTGATTAGGAGCTATTCTGATGATGCTTTCTGCGCACTTGCTGACACATGTTCAAATACCGTCACGAGAGGTATAATCCCGGTGAATTTGAGTGAGTTTGCGCGTGCCGGAGGGACGATACTCAAGGTTCATGCGGGCCCTCTCGAGTTCCCTGACTAGGCCGATTCAAGCTACCGTGTGGCTGTCGCTGGGTGACCCTGATCGTTCGTCGAAGGCCGGGTGCCTGTGACGGAATTCGATCCCCATGTGCCGGGTGCCCATGACGCATCCGATCCCTGTGTGCTCGCCACATCTGTGGCGGACATGCGACACCACAAGGCACATCGGCCCCTGCCCTACCCAGCAACCTTCAGCTTCATAACATACTGTCCCGCAACGTGTAACCCGCCGCGTTATTCCTGACTGCAGCCGCCACGAAAAACCCAAGTCTGCACACGCTCTCTATCAACATACATCACAACCACTTTCGCCCCTCCCGAAACTTTCTTCCAATTGCCGTTGACTCCCACGCGCCAACCCATTGATTGCTCAGTTTTTCAGGGGGGCAAAACAGAAGATCAATCCGCCGCAGGCGGATCAATCGAGGGGGTCGACCAAATGACCAAAACCAAGGAATCTGTACTTGCCGCCCTGGACGCCAACAACGTCCGCTACATCCGACTTCTCTTCACCGACATTCTCGGCCACATGAAGGGGATGTCGATCACCCGCAGCGAAATCGAGCAGGTGCTCGAGGAGGGGCAGGGCTTCGACGGCTCCTCGGTCGAGGGGTATGTGCGCATCGAGGAATCCGACCTCATGGCGATGCCCGACCTCCGGTCCTTTCGCGTGATCCCATGGGACATCTCCGGCGAAAAGGTCGCGCTGATGTTCTGCGACATCTTCAATCCTGATGGAACGCCGTTCGATGGTGATCCGCGTTACATCCTGCGCCGGACACTCGAGAAAATCTCCAAGCGCGGCTGGACATTCTACACCGGGCCGGAAATCGAATACTTCTACTTCCGCAACGCCAACGGCACCGAGTTGCTCGATCACGACGGCTATTTCGACTATTCGACAGTCGACGAAGGGACTGTCCTGCGCAAGAAGGCCGTCGTCTCGCTGGAGCAGATCGGTATTCCCGTCGAGTGCTCGCACCACGAGGTCGCGCCATCGCAGCACGAGATCGATTTGCGCTACCAGGACGCATTGACCATGGCGGATTTCGCCATGCTCTATCGCTTCGTCATCAAGGAACTCGCGCTGAAGGCGGGCGCCTACGCGTCGTTTATGCCCAAGCCGATCTTCGGTCAGAACGGATCGGGCATGCACGTGCACCAGTCGCTGTTCGAAGACGGCCGCAATCTGTTCTTCGATCCCAAGGACCCGTACCATCTCTCGGCCGTCGCGCGGCACTACATCGCCGGGCTTTTGGCGCATGTTCGCGAGTTTACCATGGTGACCAATCAGTGGGTCAATTCATACAAGCGGCTGGTCTCCGGATACGAAGCGCCGGTCTATATCTCCTGGGGACGGCGCAACCGTTCCTCGCTGGTCCGCGTGCCGATGTATCGTGTCGGCAAGGAGAAGGCCACGCGCGTCGAACTGCGTTCGGCCGATCCGGCGTGCAATCCCTATCTCGCGTTCGCCTGCATGCTGGCAGCGGGTCTCGACGGCATCGACAAGAAGACACCGTTGGCCGAGCCGATCGAGCAGAACATCTTCCACATGTCCGAGGAAGAACGCGAACGCCGCAAGATCGTCGGGCTGCCCGGATCGCTGGAGGAAGCGCGCGAGGTGACCTCGAAATCGACGCTCATCCGCGAGACACTGGGCGAGCACATCTTCAACACCCTGATGGCCAACAAACGGCTGGAGTGGGACCGTTACCGGATTCACGTGACCGACCACGAGCTGGCGACGTATCTTCCGGTGCTGTAGACATGGCCTGCTCATCTCAATGGTAGCATTACAGTCGAAAAAATGTGCAGGCCAGGCGTCCTCGCCTGGCCCATCCCCCGCGCCTCCCTCCGCGACACTCGGTACCTTCGGCCGAGGGCGGGTGGTGTGCACACTTCTCACGGTTGAGCATCGCACCACATGACTGACTCCCCTGCCCGCTGGTCGGTGGCCAAAATCACCGAACAGGTGGGGTCGGGGGCGACTACTGCGCGTTCCGTGTGCGATTCGGTTTTTTTGCGAATCGAGCAACGGCGCTCGCTGAACGCCTTTGTCACGACTACTCAGTCTGAGGCCCGGCGGGCCGCATCTGCGATTGACACACAGGTTGGAAGTCGCGCCCCACTCGGTCCACTTGCCGGCGTACCGGTCGCCATCAAAGACAACATTTGCGTCAACGATGTCCGCTGCACCTGCGCGTCGAATATGCTGCGCGACTGGATCGCCCCGTATGACGCCGCCGCCGTCGAACGACTGCGAAAAGCCGGGGCCGTCATCGTCGGCAAAACGAACCTTGATGAATTCGGGATGGGATCATCGACTGAGAACTCGACCTTCGGCCCGTCGCACAACCCGGTCGATCCGTCTCGCACTGCGGGCGGGTCATCGGGCGGCTCGGCCGTGGCGGTGGCCGATGGACAATGCGCGGTTGCGCTCGGGACCGATACCGGCGGCTCGGTACGGCTCCCGGCGGCGTTTTGCGGCGTGGTCGGGCTCAAACCCAGCTATGGAGCCGTGTCGCGCTGGGGCGTCGTGGCCTTCGGATCGTCACTGGATCAAATCGGTGTCTTCGGCCGTTCCGTCGACGATGTGCGCATCGTCTTCGACGTGATCCGCGGACGCGACGAACGCGATGCGACCTCGGTCATCCTTCCCTCTGACCCAACCACACCGGACCGTCTCAGAATCGGGATGCCGACAGAGTATTTTGGAGATGGCCTCGACCCACAGATCGCGTCCGCCGTACGGAGCGTTGCCGATCGACTCGTACAGTTCGGACATCAGGTCGTCGATGTCTCATTGCCGAATTCGAAGCATTCCGTCGCCGCCTACTATGTGATCGCGACGGCAGAGGCGTCATCGAACCTGGCGCGTTATGATGGCGTCCGATACGGGCATCGTGCGCAGTCCGATGATGTCATCGCGATGTACGAAAAAACGCGTGCCGAGGGATTCGGCGTCGAGGTCAAGCGTCGCATCCTCCTGGGAACGTATGTCCTCTCCGCGGGGTATTACGATGCCTATTATGGGCGCGCCCAACGTGTCCGGGCGCTGATTGCCGCCGACTTCGACACGGCATTTCAGCGTGTCGACTGTCTGCTCACGCCGACCGCGCCGACCTGCGCCTTCAAGCTGGGCGAACGCTCCGATGATCCGCTGGCCATGTATCTGACCGATATCTACACCACGTCGGTCAACCTGGCGGGTCTGCCGGCGCTCAGTGTCCCCTGTGGTCGTTCGGATGAGGGCCTGCCCATCGGTGCGCAACTGATCGGTCCCGCTTTTCACGAATCGCGACTGCTGTCATTGGGCGGTTTCATCATGGACACAACCGGCGGCCGGAACTGACCATGGCATTCGAACCGGTCATCGGACTGGAAGTGCATGCGCAACTCTTAACCGAGTCTAAGGCGTTCTGCGCGTGTCCCTCCGCTTACGGTGCCGACCCGAATGCGCATACCTGCCCGGTCTGTCTGGGATTGCCCGGTGCGCTGCCGGTGCTCAATCGTCAGGCGGTCACCTGTGCCATCCGTCTGATTCTGGCGGTGAATGGGCGTGTGGAAGACACCAGCATCATGGCACGGAAGAATTACTTCTATCCCGACCTGCCCAAAGGGTACCAAATCTCCCAATATGAGGCGCCACTGGGTTCTGGAGGCGCTATTGACTTCACTGATGAGGGACGCGTGACATCGGCACGGCTGATCCGTATTCATCTGGAGGAGGACGCGGGCAAGTCGCTCCACCCCGACGATACGGCCCCCGATCCGTACACACGTCTCGATCTGAATCGCTGCGGCGTGCCGCTGTTGGAGATCGTCAGCGAGCCCGATATTCGCTCGCCGCGTCATGCGTCGTTGTATCTGCACAAACTGCGGCAACTGGTGCGCTATCTGCAGATTTGCACCGGCAACATGGAAGAGGGGGCGTTCCGCTGCGATGCGAACGTCTCGATCCGGCCGCGCGGCGCCGACACGCTCGGCACACGCACCGAAATCAAGAATATGAATTCCTTTCGTTCCGTCGAACGGGCGCTGGAGTTTGAGATTGCCCGACAGAGCGAGGTCGTCCGCTCGGGCGGCGCCATTGAGCGTGAGACGTTGCTGTGGGACGATCACGCGCAAACCGCCGCGCCGATGCGCTCAAAGGAAGAATCGTCGGACTATCGCTATTTCCCCGACCCGGACCTGCTCCCGGTCCGTATCGGTTCGGAGATTGTTGCGTCAGTACGCGATTCCCTCCCCGAGCTGCCCGATGCACGGGCCGCGCGATTCGTCTCACAGTATGGCTTGCCGGCCTATGATGCTCAAGTCCTCACCGACGACCGCGCCCTGGCCGAGTACTACGAGCGCGTGGCCGGGAGACTCTCCGATGCCAAGGCGGCATCGAACTGGATCATGACCGAGGTGATGCGTGTCCTCAAAGAGTCCGGCACGGGGATTGAGGGTTTTCCGATCGGTCCCGATGCGCTGTCCGAACTGCTAACGCTTGTCGAAACCGACAAAATCTCCGGCAAGATCGCCAAAGACGTCTTCGCCGAAATGCTCTCGTCCGGAATGCCTGCGGGGCAGATCGTAGAATCGAAAGGACTGTCACAAATATCGGACCACGACGAGCTGGGCGTCATCATTGAATCGCTGATTCAGTCGCACTCCGAACAAGTGTCGGATTATCGCGCGGGCAACAAACGCGTGCTGGGATTCTTCGTCGGCCAGGTGATGCAACAAACCGGAGGGCGTGCCAATCCCGCAATGGTCAATGAACTCCTGCGGGCGCAGCTCGACCGTATCTGAGTCAACGGCGATGGATCATGCCCCAAAACTGCGAATCGCCGTCATGGCCTCCGGCAGCGGCAGCAATCTGCAGGCGGTCATCGATCGCTGCGCCGATGGCACACTCCATGCCGAGGTCGTGTTGGTGATTTCCAACAACCGCGATTCCGTGGCGCTGCGGCGAGCGGAGGCAGCGGGTATCAAGGCGCTGCACTGGTCGGAGAAAGCCGTCGGATCCAGCGAGCGCTTTGCGGCGGGACTGATTGAACACCTGCGCGCCGCACGGACCGATTTGGTGGTTCTGGCGGGGTATATGAAACTGGTGCCCCCGGCGGCGGTGGCCGCATTTTCCGGATGCATCCTGAATATCCACCCGGCGCTGTTGCCCCGGTTCGGTGGAAAGGGGTATTATGGCATCCGCGTGCACCAGGCGGTGCTGGCCGCCGGAGAAAAAGAGACCGGCGCCACCGTGCACGTCGTCGATGACGTATATGACCGCGGTCCGATCGTGATGCAGCGACGAGTCCCGGTGATGCCGGGTGACACGCCCGAACGCCTGCGCGAACGCGTTCTGGAGATTGAGCATCAATTGCTGCCGGAGGCGATTGCGCACTGGGCACAGGGTCGGACCCGGGCCAAAACGGAATGAACCGATTATCTTGAGCGATCGAGGATGGCACCATGAATGTGGCGATTGATGCGATCGAACGCGCCGTGGGACAAACAACGATTCCCGGTGTGCCGCTGTACGCGCGCGGCAAGGTGCGCGACATCTATGATCTGGGAAGCAACCTCCTGATCGTCGCCAGCGACCGCCTCTCGGCGTTCGATGTCGTGCTGCCCACGCCGATACCCGGACGCGGAATTGTGCTCACGCAGATGTCGCGATTCTGGTTTGAGAGTACGCGGCACATCGTGCCCAACCACTTGCTCACCACCGATGTCGGGCGCTATCCGGCGCCGCTTCCGGAATTCCGCGACCGTCTCGAGGGCCGCTCGATGCTGGTCAGGCGCTGCAGCCGCATCGACTTCGAGTGCGTCGTCCGCGGGTACATCACGGGATCGCTGATGAAAGAATACAAGCAGGCGCGCTTCGAGTCCTCCGGCGATGTGGTCAGTCTCCATGGATTGCAGTTTCCGCGCGACCTGGTCGAATCTCAGAAACTCCCGAACCCGATCTTCACCCCGGCCACAAAGAACGACTCCGGACACGACGAAAATGTCTCCTTTGAGCACATGTCCAATCACATCGGCGACGATCTGGCGCAGACGCTGCGCCGACTGTCCGTCGAACTGTACCAATCGTGTGCCGACCTCGCGGCCAAGCGCGGAGTCATCATCGCCGACACCAAGTTTGAGTTCGGCCTCGACGGGGACACCGTGACGCTCATCGACGAGGTCTGTTCCCCGGATTCGTCGCGCTTCTGGGATTCGAAATCGTATCGTCCCGGTGAGATTCAGGACAGCTTCGACAAGCAGTACGTGCGCGACTACCTCGTCTCCATCGGCTGGGACAAGACCCCGCCGGGACCCCAATTGCCGATCGAAGTGGTTCGACAAACGGCCGCCAAGTACCGTGATGTCCAGCAACGTATCATGGGTGAGCAGACGACTGCTTAAAATGCGATTGTCCGACGATGACAGAGACACTGACTCAGAGCAAGCGGATGGATCGCGGAAGCGCTGAACATCTGCCCAACGGTGCGATACGCGTTCGCCGCGCGCTGCTGTCGGCCTACGACAAATCCGGACTGCTGCCCCTGGCGCAAACGCTCCGGCAGTTGGGAGTCGAGATCGTATCCACCGGCGGGACATTATCGATGTTGCGCGATGGCGGAGTACCGGCGCGCGCGGTCGAAGAGGTCACCGGTTACGGCGCCATGCTGGGCGGACGCCTCAAGACGCTGCACCCGAAGCTGCTCGGCGGGATTCTGGCGCGTCGCGACAACACTTCGGACACTCACGATCTTTCAGAAGCGCAGATCGATCCCATCGACCTGGTTGTCGTGAATTTATATCCATTCGAAACGGCGGCCGACGATCCCTCCGCCACACGGGATGATGCCATTGAGCTGATCGATGTCGGCGGGCCGACCATGATCCGTGCCGCCGCCAAAAATCATGCGTGGGTCGCGGTCGTCTGCGACCCGGCGGACTACGAATCGTTGTCGCGGGAGTTGCAGGCAACCGACGGTTGTGTCAGCGAGGATTCTCGGGCACGTCTGGCGTCGAAGGCGTTCTCCATCACGGCCGCCTACGACACGCGCATTGCGGATTACTTTGCCCGAAATGTCGGTCAGGACGCATCGCCGGGTTTCCCGTCGATCTGGCTGCAGCGCTACGATTACGTAGCCGGGCTCCGATACGGCGAAAACCCGCATCAGCGCGCCGCGGTCTATGCCGCGGCCGATTCAACGCAATCGTCCCTGGCGCGGGCGCGCGTCATCGGCGGCAGGGAGATTTCCTACAACAACTACAACGATCTCGACGCCGCCTGGCGCATGGCCGCCGACTTTTCGGAGCCGTTTGCCGCCGTCTTCAAACACGCGACTCCCTGTGGTGCGGCCGAAGGCAATTCGATCGCGGCGGCCTACCGATCCGCCCATGAGACCGACCCGTTGTCGGCGTACGGCTCGATCATCGCCTTAAACCGCCGTGTCGATTATGCGTGCGCCGAATTGCTCCACGCGACGGAGTTTATCGAGTGTGTCCTAGCCCCGGGCTATGATGAGGATGCGCTCGAACTGCTGATCCGGAAAAAGGCGCGCCGTTTCGTCGACGTACCGACCATCGACATCGAATCCTCCGCAATGCGCGTGCGTGAGATCATCGGCGGACTCCTGGTGCAGGAGGACGACAGAACGAACCTGACCCCGGCGGATCTGCGCGTTGTCACGCGCCGTTCGCCGACCGCGGAGCAAATCACGTCGCTGCTGTTTGCCCGCAAGGTCGTCAAGCACGCGCGCTCGAATGCCATCGCGATCGCATCGGGTTGTGTGGCGGTCGGCATCGGCGCGGGGCAGACATCACGGGTCGATGCCGTGCACCAGGCGGTGGCCAAGGCGAACAATCGCACCCAGGGTGCTGTGCTGGCATCCGATGCATTCTTTCCCATGGCCGATGGCGTCGAAGCGGCGGCGGCCGCGGGGATTGCGGCCATCATCCAGCCGGGCGGCTCCCGGCGCGACGCCGAAGTCATTGCCGCCTGTGACAACGCGAATATCGCCATGGTGTTCAGCGGGCTGCGGAACTTCCGGCATTAATCAGTGTTGCGAACGTGATGACAGACCATATCAATGATGCACCGCCCTGGGAGTCGCTGGGGGGCAAGCAGATCCTGCTGGGCATCGGCGGCGGCATCGCCGCCTACAAGTCCGCGTACCTCTGCCGACGGCTGATCGAAGCCGGCGCCCAGGTGCAGGTGGTCATGACCGAGGCGGGATCGAAGTTCATCACCCCGCTGACGATGGAGAGTCTCTCCGGGCGCGAGGTCATCACCGAGATGTTTCCGACGGGACAATTCGTCGGCACACGCCACATCGACATCAGCGCCTGGGCCGAGTTGGTCATTGTCGCGCCCGCCACAGCGAATCTGATCGGGCGTTACGCCGCCGGTTTGGCCAATGACATGCTCACGACGCTGCTGATCGCCACGCGCGCGCCCGTGCTCCTCGCGCCGGCAATGAATACCGACATGTATCTGCATCCGGCCGTGCAGGACAATCTGGAAACTTTGCGGCGCCGCGCCGTTTTGTTCGTCGAGCCCGGAGTCGGTGAGATGGCCTGCGGCACCGTGGGTGTGGGACGCATGGCCGAGCCCGAAGAGATCGTGGCCGCCGCCGCCGCCGTCCTCGCCGCGCGCGACAAGCGCGACCTGGTCGGGCACCATGTCATCGCCACCGCCGGACCGACGCAGGAACCGATCGATCCGGTGCGCGTCCTGACCAACCGGTCATCGGGCAAGATGGGATACGCGATCGCCGAGGCGGCCCGGATGCGCGGCGCGACCGTCGATCTGATCAGCGGTCCCACAGCGCTGCCCCATCCGTCAGGTGTCGAGTTGTTGAGGGTCAACACGTCCGAGGAAATGTACGACGCGGTGGTCGAGCGCGCCCCGCGCGCCACGATCATCATCGGTGTGGCGGCGGTCTCCGACTGGCGCGTCGATGAGGTGGCCGATTCGAAACTGCGCAAGGAGGACGGCACACCGTCGTTGCGTCTGGTCCCGACACGCGACATCATGGCATCGCTGGGCGCATCGAAACGACATGACCAAATACTCGTCGGTTTCGGACTGGAAACAGACCCGCGACGTCTGGAATCGATTGACAAGCTGAGGCAGAAGGGTCTGGATTTGCTGATCGCCAATAACCCGACACGGCCCGGCTCGGAGTTCGGCGGCGACACGAATGAAGCGGTCCTCATTGACGCAACCGGCACGATCACCCGGCCGGGACTGCTGTCGAAGCGCGCGCTCGCCGATGTTGTTCTCGACCGAATCGCGGAAATGATCGAACACAAACGCACCGGGGCACGCACCCGAACGTAGACGAAAGTCCCCATGGATGAGTCACTGGCAACGATGGGCCGGGCACTGCGGCAACTGCTGGACACCGAACCCTCGTTGCAGCTATTCGACGACCCCCGCGCGCAGCGGCGCGCGCGGTCGCTTGTGGAACTCTACGAACAGATTCACACGTGCACGAAGTGCCCGCTGGGACACTCGCGAAACAAGTTCGTCTTCGGCGTCGGCAATCCCAACGCCGAAATCCTGTTCATCGGCGAAGCCCCGGGACGGGATGAAGATTTGCAGGGAGAGCCGTTTGTGGGGCGCGCGGGCCAGCTACTCGACAAAATGCTGGCGGCAATCCACCTCCAACGCGAAGAAGTTTACATTGCCAACATCCTGAAATGCCGCCCGCCGGACAATCGCGACCCCCTCCCCGAAGAATCCGCCGCCTGTCTGCCGCACCTGGCGGAGCAGATTCGGCTGCTGGCGCCGCGCCTGATCTGTTCGCTGGGGCGCGTGGCGGCGCAGATTCTCATGGAGACGAAGGCGCCATTGTCCAAGCTGCGCGGCCGGTTTTATGAGTTCGGTTCCGCGCGCATGTTGGTGACATTTCATCCGGCGGCGCTCCTGCGTAATCCCAACTTCAAACGCGATGCCTGGGAGGACCTGAAGGTCTTGCGCAGAGCATACGATGATCTGAAAGGGCAGCCGTCGAACTTTTGATCGCCAGGTCTTCAAGGAGATCAATCCTATGGTTCACGCCGTAATCCTTGCCGGTGGCGCTGGAGAGCGATTCTGGCCGCTGTCGCGCCGCTCGCGCCCCAAGCAGCTATTGCCCTTATTGGGCGACCGTTCGATGATCGAGATGACCATCGATCGCATCAGTCCCGACATTCCCGCCGATCGCACCTGGGTGGTTACCGGACAGGAGATCGGGGCTGCCGTGTGCGAACGGCTCACGCAGATTCCCAAACAGAATATTCTCGAGGAGCCGCGCGGCAACAACACCTGTCTGGCGATTGCCTGGGCTGCCGCCGAGCTGCGACGCCGCGATCCCGATGCCACGCTCGTCGTCCTCTCGGCCGACCACGCAATCTCCCCGGTGGAGACATTGCGCCGTGTTCTCAGGGAAGGCGTCCGCCTGGCGGAATCCGACGATCATCTGATCACCGTTGGGATCACGCCCACGCGCCCGGAGACAGCCTACGGCTACATCGAATTGGGGCCGATCTTCGCCAAAACCGATGGGATCACGTCGTATCAGGTCGAGCGCTTCGCCGAAAAGCCCGACCGTCCCACCGCGCAGGATTACTATTACGACCGTCGGCATCTGTGGAATTCCGGTATGTTTGTCTGGACGGCGCGCGCGCTGCTGGACGCCCTGTCGAAACATGCTCCCGGCGTCAATACGCCGCTGATGGACTACATCAGGAAATCCGGCACCGGCCCGAACAACGGCGCACTGCAGGAGCTCTACGACACGGCCGAGTGCATCTCGATTGACATTGCCGTGCTCGAACGGGCCGACAATGTCGTGGTCATCCAGGCCGATCTGGCATGGGATGATGTCGGCAGTTGGCTGGCCCTGCAGCGGCTGTCGCACAAGGACTCGCACAGCAACGTCGTGCGGGGCAACGCGGTCTCCCTGGAGACATTCGACACGACAATCTACAACGATTCCGATGACTTGGTTTGCGCCTTCGGTGTCTCCGATTTGGTGGTTGTCCGCACCGGACGGTCCGTGATGGTGGCGCACAAGTCCCGGATCGATGAGATGAAGCAACTGATGGAGGAAATCAAGTCCGACCCCTCGTGGGAGGAGTACCTCTGATGAGACCCGTGACCGCGCCGGGGATTTTGGCTGTTCTGCTTGTGGTCAGTTCCTCGCCGGTTACGGCCGATCGCAAGGGTCCCGACCCTCTCGGCTTCCCCGGCGATGATGCCGTCATCACGGAGAATGTCACCGCTCACATGCCCGACACGGGTGCGGTCACAGCGCACGAATACCAACAGCCGGCTCCATCCACTGCGTCCACTGCGTCCTCACTCAGTCTCCAGGTCCAGTTCTACGCGTCGCCGGACATCGCCAAGGCGCGGGATGTCAAGTCGCGCGCCGAGGCGAACCTGCCCGATTCGATCACGCTGATCTATGAAACGCCGTACTACAAGCTGCGCACGGGCGACTTCCGCGATTACGACCAGGCCGAACACATCGCGGTCCGTCTGCGTGCCATGGGATATGAGACCGCCTGGGTCGTGCGCGTCGATCGCGCGCGCAACCCGCGCGCGACGGGTGAATGAAGGCGCCCGCCATTATCCCGATCGACCGCAGAGACCCGTCTCGTTTCGTTCCACGCATCGTTGGCCATCTTAAAAGGGCGGCGGTTGTTGTTCTCCCGACCGAAACGCAATATGCGTTGGCTGTCGATGCCTTTAACATTGCCGCGGTGCAATCAGTGCTCCGGCTCAAGGGACGCGACGCCGGCAACCCGCTGTCGATCTTCGTGTCCGGCTGGGACGCGCTGAAGCCCCTCGATATCCTGACAAACGACCGCGAGCGTCTCCTGGCCGAGGCATTCTGGCCGGGGCCGCTCACGCTGGTGCTCAAGACCGGAAACCGGCGGCTGTTGGCATTGGGGGGAGAGGGGTCGGTCGGGATTCGCGTCAGTCCGGAGCCGGTTGTCCGCTCGTGTCTGCGCACGCTCGGCCGGCCGTTGATTGCAACGAGTGCGAATCCTGCCGGTCGGCAGCCGCCGGCCGCCGCGCAGAATCAATGGTTGCAGAGACTCGCCGCTTCGGGTAGTGTCGTGTGGGTGCGCCCGCGATATTACCGGCGTGGTACTCCCTCAACCGTCGTCGATTGCCGTGACGGGCATCTGCGGGTGCTGCGGCACGGGGCGATTGCCGAATCGCAACTGCGGCGTGTGTTGTAGAATCAGGTGACGTCATGGAATCGGAACGCAAGACACAACGACAGGGGGCAGGAGGCGAGCCCTTTCGCGTGCTCTTTGTCTGCACCGGAAACACCTGCCGCAGTCCGATGGCGGAGGGGATTCTGCGGAAAATTCTCGCCGAGCAGGGGATTGATGCCGGTGCGATCACGGTCGCATCGGCGGGCACGCTCGATCTGCGTGGCGCGCCCGCCAGCGAACACGCCATCGCAATCTGCCGCCGTTACGGGATCGACATCAGCGCTCACCGTTCACAAGGGCTGACCCGGCGCGCCGTCGGGGAGGCGGATTTGATACTGGCGATGGCGCCGGAGCATTTCGATGCAGCGAGCGCGCTGGGCAAATCACCCGACGCGGTCAATCTGCTCCGCTCGTTCCCCGATGGTTCACAGGGTCGTGCGGGCCGCGCAGTGCCCGACCCGATCGGACATGCGATCGCGGAGTACGAAGAGGTGTTTTTGCTCATCGACGAGACTCTCCGGCACGCCCTGCCGGCGATTCTGGAACGCGCCAATCTTAACGTTCGATAGCCCACATCGATATCCATGATGCCCAGTCTGCCACGGCGCACCGCACGCGCACTCCGACAGGGTTTGCCGGGTGTCATTGCTCTTGCGTCGTTGGCGCTGCTGGTCGTCGGCAACCTGACGCAGGCACAGGCGCCCGACGCTCCCAAAGTCGGCGATCCGACCATCACGCCGCCGGATACCGTCGACTTCATTACACCGCTCTTCGATTCGACGGTGACGGGCGACAGCACTCTGACGGGATCCGGACCGTGGGCGGCGCGTCAGCACACCAACTGGGCCTTCGGCAGCGCGGAGACCCTCAGCTACACGATCGGCTGGGAGTCGATCGTCGCGGGACGTGGCACCATGGTGGTCGGCGAGGCGATCGACACGGCGGGGCGAACGTGTTTTCCGATCAATTCGCTGGTTGAATCGACGCCGTTCTTTTCGACATTTTACCGTGTCGCCGACACGATCACGACGCTGATCGATGCGCGGGAACTCTTTCCGTTGCGGTATGACAAGCGCGTTCACGAGGGGAAATACCAACACCGGACGCACGTGACATTCATTCCCGAACTCGGCATTGCCCATACGGACAAGGACACACTCGCGGTCCCGCCCTATGTCCAGGACGATCTTTCGTTGCTGTACTTTGTGCGGACCCTCGATCTGGCGCCCGGCAAGGACATTGAAGTGGACATCTACGGGGGCAAGAAGCTCTATCGGTTGACCGTCAAGATCGTCAAGCGCGAGCGCATCAAGGTTCGCGCCGGCGTATTCAGCACCATCGTGGTCGAACCCTTGCTGCAGGCGGCCGGACTCTTTAAGAGCGAGGGACGGGTCCGCGTGTGGCTCACCGACGACCGCCTGCATCTGCCGGTACTGATGAAAAGCAAGGTCGTGGTCGGGTCGATCGTTGCGGAGCTGGAAGATTATCGTCTCGGGCAAATCCGGCCCTACTGACATGACGCCCCGGCAATCAACCATGCGCTCCAAACGCAAACCACCGAGCCGTTCGGTACCGGCCGATCTGTCGCGGCTGAAACGTTACGACGTGTCGCGCCGACGCTCATTGGTACGCAAGGATCAGTTCGCAACGGCGCCCGCGCGTCGTGACACCATCGCCCGCTTTCTCGACAAACTGCCCCGGATTCTCAAGTCGGCGGATTGGACTCAACTGCTCGATCACATTGCCGAGGCAAAACGCCGCGGGAAACCGGTGTTTTGGTTGTTGGGCGCGCATGTGATTAAGTGCGGATTGTCCCCGGTCATTCTCGATCTGATGCGCTATGGGTTGGTCGATCTGATTGCGCTTAACGGCGCCGGCGCCATCCACGACCTGGAAATCGCATTCATTGGGCAGACGTCGGAGGATGTCGCCGCCGGACTGAAGACCGGGCAATTCGGCATGGCCCGCGACACGGCGCGTTGGTTTGCAGGCGGCGTCGATCGGGCGAAGCAAAACCAACTCGGATTGGGGGAGGGGTTGGGGCGGTTTATACGGGCGGAAAAGCCCCGCTGGAGACGCTTCTCCTTGCTTGCGGCGGCGGCTGAGTGGGACATACCGGCCCTGGTCTTCCCCGCCATCGGAGCGGAGATCGTTGCCCAACATCCTGAGTTCGATGGCGCCGCGGTCGGAGAAGCCGGTCATATCGACTTTCGCCTGCTGGCGACAGAATGCCGCAAACTCCACCGGGGCGGGGTGGTATTACAGTTCGGGTCGGCGGTCATCCTGCCGGAGGTGTTCCTGAAGGCGCTGTCGGTGGCCCGCAACCAGCGCCGCGTCGAGGGCATCGTCACCGCGAATTTCGATATGATTCAGCACTATCGCCCATTGACCAATCTGGTCAGCCGTCCCACCAGCGGCTCCGGTCATGGTTACAGCTTCACGGGTCACCATGAACTGATGCTGCCGTTTCTGGCGTGGTCGTTGAAGTCGCGTCTCAAACTGTAGCGCGTTCATTGTTCGGTTTCCACGAATCTGCTATAATATCGGGCTGCGCCTGAGCCGGCGTTCACTTTGCCATGAGTGCCATCGTCGAGTGCGTTCCCAACTTCTCCGAGGGGCGTCGTCCGGAGATCGTCGATGCCATTGCCGGAGCGATCAGTGGCGTCGCCGGAGTCGCCCTGCTGGACCGGCACATGGATGCCGATCACAATCGTTGCGTGATCACCTTCGCCGGCGAAGCCGATGCGGTCGCAGAGGCCGCCTTTCGCGCAGCAGAACGCGCCGGGGAATTGATCGACATGCGGGTCCACCGGGGCCTGCATCCGCGCATGGGCGCGGCCGATGTCGTACCGTTTGTTCCGATCCGCGATGCAACGACGTCCGATTGCGTTTCGCTCGCGCGCCGCGTCGGGCAGCGCATCGGCGACGAGCTTGGCACTCCGGTCTATCTGTATGGCCGTGCGGCGACCTCCGAGTCCCGTCGAGAACTCTCCGATGTGCGTTCAGGCGAGTACGAAGGTTTGTTGGAGGCGATCCGCACCGACCCTGATCGCCGCCCCGACTTCGGGCCCGCCGAGTTGAATCGCAAATCGGGCGCGACCGCGGTCGGCGTCCGGCCACCGCTGGTAGCATTCAATGTTTATCTGAATACCGGCAGGGTCGAGGTCGCCGATGCTATCGCCCGCGCCATCCGTTTTTCCAGCGGCGGACTGCGGCATGTCAAGGCGCTGGGACGTCCGGCGCCGTCGCGTCACGGTACGCAGGTCACGATGAATCTGACCGATGTCTGGGAGACCCCGATTTACCGGGTTTTCGCCATGATTAAAAACGAGGCCGCGCGATGGGGCGTCCAAATCACCAGTTCGGAGATCGTGGGGCTGGCTCCCGCCCGGGCACTCTTCGATTGCGCCGCCGCAAACTTGCAGTTGGAAGGGGATGTGCTGGACCGCGTCCTCGAGGAGAGAGTCCGCCGACTGTTGTCCGAGGAAATCGCGCCGCTGGACGCCGATCACTCAATGCACACACCGGCCAACTGATGATCGACAAATCGACCCGGAACCCAATCACACATTGGCGAGTTTAAGAACTGGCCGATCCGAGATTCCCCATCCGGCATGAGAGGACTCTCCCGCATATGTTCCTGAAACGCGCAATCATGTTGTGCCTCGTGGCTTCCTGGGCCGCAGACGCCACGGCCGCTGTCGACGCCGCCTACCAACAGTCGCTGATCGAGCGGGTCCGGCAACTCTTTCCATCACCGGCGACGACTCAGCCCGACAGCGACAATTCCGCCACGACAGTCAAGTGCGGCACGCCGCTGATACTGGAAGTCTGGCAGGCCTGGCCGGACCTGAACGAGGACACCCGGCGCATCCTCGGCGCGGCCATTCAACTGGAGCGTCCGGAACTCGACGAAATCTATGACACTCCCGATGGCCTGTTCCGGCTGCACTATTCGCGAACCGGAGCGGACTCTGTCGATATGACCGACGGAGTCGGCGCGGGCAATGTCCCCATTTACGTGCTCAATTGCGCCGATCTGCTGACGGATGTCGTCGATGTGGAGATCGACCAACTCGGTTTCCGGTACCCGGTATCCGATTCGGTCGGAGCGCCGGGGGAGGATCCGCGATTCGATATCTATTTCATCGATTACAACCTCGGGCTCTACGGCCTGACCGTGCCCGATAACATCGTCAAGATGGGCGACGAGGAGTCGTTTTGGGCGACGTCCCACATGCGGATCCACAGCCAATTCCGCGACATCCCGCCGTATCGCAACAACCCCTACGACGCCATGGCCGTGACCCTGGCGCACGAGTTCCACCATTCCTCGCAGTGGACCTACGACGTGGGCGAGGCCGAAGTGCGCGGGGCCAGTTCCTACCCCTGGTTTTTGGAAGCGTCGGCCGTCGCGATGGAGGATTTCGTCTTTGACGATGTCAACGACTACTACGCATATCTCACATCGTTCTACGACAACCCGTGGATGTCTCTGCGCGTCTTTGCCAACAGCCCCACCGCGGAGGGCTTCCATCCCTATGCGAGCGCAGTCTTCTTCATCATGCTGGCGCAACGGTACGATCAGGTGATGCTCCGTGAAATGTGGGAAGAGTGCGGGGATGTCTCCGAATTCAACACGTTCGATGCGATTCGAACCGTCATGGGAACGCGCGGAACAACCTTCGAGGTCGAATGGGCCGAATTCCTGATCTGGAACTACTTCACCGGCGGCCGCAATCGCGCATGGGCCTACCAGGAAGGTCAAAGCTACCCGGAAGTTCCTCAGAACCTGCTGGCGCAATACGACACCTATCCCATGGCCGACACGTCATCACTGATCGGTGCTCCGCGTTCCGTCGATGAACTGGCGGGCCAATACTTCATCTTCAGACCCCCGCCCACCGACACGTCGATCACGTTCCGCACCCTCGTGACGCCGCGCAGCGCTTTCGATGAATGGATGGTCGTGACCGCCGGAATCAACGGGATCTCCAAGCCGATGATCACGTACACGCAGGACATCTCCGCACCGATCGAGATTCCACACTGGGATACCTACGATGAGATCCTCATGGTCGTCTCGCCGTTTAAGGCCGACCCGCAGGAGGACGCACTGACCCGGCGCCTCGACTACATTGTCGCCGTGGCCGACACCTTCGAGACCATCTCGCCACGGTCCGCTGTGTGGAAAGTCATCCCCAATCCGTTCCCCATTGCAACCGGCTCAGCGGAAAAAATTCGCATTTACGTCGACCGCGCCTCAGCGGTCGAAGTCTCCATGGATATTTTCACGATCGATGGACGCCTGGTCCGGGGCGGCGAAAAAGATGGCATGCATGTTCCGGCGAACACGGGCCGCGTTTCGCTCGAGTGGGATGCCACCAACCGGGACAACGAGTTGGTCGCCTCCGGTGTCTATCTCGCCCTGGTGCGCATCGGCGACAAACGCGAAGTGGTCAAGCTCGCGGTTCGCAACGAGTCCGACTGATGCCGCACCTGCAGCGTCTCGCCCGCAGCGGCGGGATTCTGGCCGCCGCTTTGGTCCTGGGGTACCCGCTCATTGCCGTTCCCAATGTCGAGCCCCTCACGCTCGCCTTCTTCGCGGTCGGGTGCGCTGAGGGGCCGCTGTGGGGTCTGTTTGTCGCGCTCGTCGGTGAGAGCGTGTTTGCGGCCTTTCATCCCATGGGTCCCGCCATCGCTCCGGTGTGGCTGGCGCAGGTCATGGGAATGGGGATCGTCGGCGTGCTCGGTGGTTGGTCGCGTCCGCTGTGGCGTGGTGCGTGGCATCGCGGCGCATGGACAGTCCGCGCCGCGTGGGTCGGCGTGCTCGCCACGCTGGTTTTCGATGGGCTGACCAATTTCGCGTTTGCGATCGCGATCGGGCCGTTTGTCCCGGTCATGATCGCCGCCATTCCGTTCGCTGCGGTTCATGCCGGATCAAATGCGTTGCTGTTTGGGTTGTTCTTCCCCATTCTCCAGCGATGGCTCCTGCGGCCGACGAGCGTCGTGGCGCATTCCGTTCCGTCGCCGTGACGGTCCGCGGATGCCGTGCCGTTTGTGCGGCAATTGCGGCCATCGTGGCGCTTCTTGCCTCCCGCGTTTCCGCGCAGTCCCCATCGCTGCTGAATGCCTTCGCCGCCGATTCGACGGCGCAGAAGGACACGGCGCACGCGCCGGTGATCGCAGTCTCACGTTTCTCATTTCAGCCGATATCCGAGGCAGAGACGCCGAGTCGCCGCCGCTTGCGAGCGCGCTTGTCGGGGCCGCCGTGGCTGCTGCCGTCACCAGCGGCAACGGGGGGCGGTGATCTGGCCGACTGGATACAGCTTCTTCCGGGATACGATGTCGACGATGCGCCCGGTGTCGGACAAAGCCGCTTCTATACTCACTGGGGGATCGCGCCGCGTGAAGGGGGCTGGTCGGTCGATGGTGCGCCCCTGCATTGGCAGCGATTGTCGATCCCGCAGCGCGCCCAATTCGATCCTGTCATCGTGCCGTCGTTCATTTTCCATCAGTACAATGTGAGCGACGCCGTTATCCTCGAACGCGACACCCTGTGGGAGCATCCGGCGCGTTCGTCGTATTTCTATCGCCAGGGCGACTTCGCCGACACGTATTCGGAAGGACGCTTTCGCCGTGTCCTGGGCGGCCGCCTGGGAATCGACCTCGATTTCACCTTCTTCGACAGCGAGGGACGCTACCTCTCGGACAATCGCGACACGCGCCATCTGCGCGCACAGTTGGTCGCGCCGTTGTCATCGGCGGTCATGTGGCGCTACCAGTTCACACAATTCCGCGACAAGACACGCATCGTGATGCCGGAATCGCCCAGCCCGCTCTCGCAACTGGCTCCGCGACGCGATGATCTGCTCTGGCAGATGGATGTCGATCTGTACCGCCCGGAGCCGCTCGGATCGGCAGGCGGGTGGAGGGGCGGCCTGCAGATCCAGTCGGGAAAACAGTCATTGCGTGATGCGCTGCACGGTTTTCGCAATGGAAGCAAAGACCAGCGCTGGACGCTGCATGCTCAGACCGAACTCGTCGGGTGGCAGCTCGATGCCGAGACGGGATACGAACGTCTCGACGTCGAAGAGACACTCCACGAGCGTTGGCGCGGACGGATCACCGCCGGGCGTACCGCCACGATCGCCGAACAGTGGTTGGGCGCGGCATCGGTATCCGCCACCGAGTACGACACCGACCCCTTGGGCGTCGAGCTTCAGGCATCAATCGGACCCGCTGCCCAAACTCTATGGTTCATCCCGACCGTCCGGGTCGAGCGTACACGTGTCATGCCGACACTCTATGACCGCCACCGTCCCGCAACAGACTCCCTGACGGCCGTCAGCGGGTTTTCCAGTATCATCGTCTACGGCGAATCCGGGGATCCGTCGCTGGAGCCGCAATGGAACAACATGGTCAGTGCCTATTGGACGCTGGGAGACGCCAAAGGCGGCGGTCGCGCCCTGGTTCTCGAAGGGCGAAGCGCCTACATCGAGAATTACACCGCTTGGCAGGACATCTCATCGACGGACGACTCGATCCGCTACGCTCCGTTGGGTCACGATGCACGCACCCATGGTTTCGGCGCCGCCCTGCGCTCGGGGAGTGCCGCCGGGTTTCGCATGACGCTTCACTACGCCGCGCAATACGCCGAACAAACCAATGGGCAGCGGCTCGCGGGCTATTTCCCGCACAAGGCGAGCGCGATTCTCAACTGGCATCGGGACTCGCTGTCGTGGGATGTCACGACCGATGCCAATGTCGTTGCGGTGTGGTGGTATGGGGACCGTCGCATCGATCCGACACTGTATGAATCGCCGCATGTCTTCCGCATCGATCTGGCGGGATCGGCGACGCTGCACACGTTTACGTTTTATTATACGGTGCAGAACCTGTTTAACTTTCGGTATCGGACGCGCGTGGAGTATCCGATGACCGGGCGCACGATGCGCTTCGGACTCGACTGGCGATTCCTGGACTGACAACGGACAACCATGATGTCTCACATCCACGGCATACGCGGCGCAATCCAGGCGAGTGAAAACTCGGTTGCCGCCATCAAATCGGCGACGCAATCCTTGTTGCGCGCGATGATGGACGACAACGGCCTGACGGTCGACGACATCATTTCGGCGTTCTTCACCATGACCATCGATCTGAATGCCGACTATCCGGCGGCGGCGGCGCGCGCCATGGGATGGACCGCCGTGCCGCTGTTGGACGCACAGGAACTGGAAGTCCCCGGCGGACTCCCGCGCGTGATTCGTGTGCTTCTCCATGTGCGGTCGACCCGAGTTCGGGATCAGATCCAGCACATCTATATCGGCGCCGCTGAAGCCCTGCGTCCCGATCTGCACAATCCAGCGTGATCCGATGCCGACCACACGCCGCCGCACATTCGGGAAACGGCGCGCGTCTGCGCGTTTGCTGCGCGGCCGGACCGTCGGCGTGATCGGCCTCGGTCAGATCGGCGGCTCGATCGTCCGTCGACTCTCGGGGTTCAGAAATCGACTGAATCTCCTGGGGCACGACCGCGACCGACGACTGGCGGCGCGCGCGCGGCGATTCTGCCGTTGGCGCGCGGACATCGACGATTTGATTTCCCAATCGGACGTCATTATTGTCGCGGTGCCGGTGCCGACGAGTATCGCTCTGCTGGCTCTGATCGCCGCGTCGGCGGCGAAACGGATCTCCGGTCGGCTGATCGTCATGGATGTCGGCACCGTCAAGGCGCCTGTCATTCGCGAAGCCCGGAGACACCGGGCTGCATTCGATTTTGTCGGGCTGCACCCGTTTGCCGGGACCGAGAAGTCTGGTTGGAAAAGCGCCCACGAGGACTTGTTCGTCGGCAGAACCATTGCGTTGTGCGGCCCCCCACGATCCGCCGCCACTGCAGTTGCCTCCGAACTGATTGCCCTCCTTGACGGCGTCCGCTGGCGAGTCGATGCTGCAGCCCACGATCGCCTCGTGGCCTTGTCGATCGGCCTGCCGCATGTGCTGGCCTATGCCGCCGCCGGGATGCCGGAAGCCGCACTGCTCTCCGAGGGTCCGCAGGCCGGGTCGTGGCCGTCGCTGACGCGCGTGGCGGCATCGGATGCGGGCATGGTCGCGGGGTTTCTGTCGACCAACGCGACAGTGCAGCGCCGAATGATCAAACAATTCCGAAGGCGGCTCGACCTGATCGACGGGCTGCTGCGATCACACGATGTGAGCATGCTGGAGAAAACACTCAAGGCCTGGGGAAGGAAGACTGCGCACCGTGAGCCACGATGAATCGCCTGTTTCATCCGATTACCTGCCGGTCGTCTACTTCGATGGTTCCTTCGTCGACATCGCCTCGGCCCGCATTCCGGTCACGACCCATGCGCTGCACTATGGTACCGGCGTATTCGAGGGAATTCGTTCGTATGGAGACGGCGACCGCGCCTGGATATTCCGGGCCCGCGACCATTACGAGCGTTTACTGCGAAACGCCGCACTCTTGCAGATGGTGCCCCGGCACACGGTGGATGAGTCAATTGGGCTGACGGTCGAACTCCTCCGTCGCAATGACGCCTGCGCTGACACCTACATTCGTCCGCTGCTCTACAACAACACCGAACACATCGGCGCAGGTCTGAACAGCGACTGCGCGCTGACCATCATGGCCGTCCGGTCCGCCCGTGCGCCGGCGCCGCGCGCCCCTCTGAGAACTGACTTCTCGCGTTGGCGGCGCTTTCCGAGTGCGTCATGTCCCGCCGGCGCGAAAATCACGGGCTTGTACATCAACTCCTCGCTGGCGAGGGGAGACGCCCAGGCGCGCGGCTACGACCAGCCGATTCTGCTGACGACTGCGGGGCAGGTCTCAGAGGGATTTGGCGCCAATCTCTTTGCCGTCTTCGGGCGGCGGATCGTGACTCCGCCTCCGGAGGCCGACATTCTGGCTGGAATTACGCGCCGCACGTTACTGGATCACCTGGCCCGAATGCCCGACTACCGTGTCTCTGAAGAACACATCGATCCCGACGCGCTGACGTCCGCCGACGAGCTGTTTTTTTGTGGCACGGGAATGGAGATTACTCCGATCGGCAGCATCGGTGACGTCCCGATCGGCGATGGCGCCGTCGGTCCCGTTACGACGCGACTGGCGATCTGGTACCGCGCCGTCGTGACGCACGAAGTGGTTCCGGACTCCAGTCTGTACACCGCCGTTCACCGCGATTGATGATGGTGCCCGACACATTGTCCGCATCGGCTCCGCGCCGCGCCGTGGTCTCGTGGTGTCTGTATGATTTCGCCAACTCGGTCTACGCAGCCGTCATTCCCGCCACCGTGTGGTCAGCGTACTACGCCGGTGTGATCGTCGGTTCGGCGGGCGCCGGATCGCAGTGGTGGGGACGGGCCGTGTCACTGTCGATGGTTGCCGTCGCTGTCACATCGCCGTTCGTCGGCGCCGTCTCCGATTGGGCCGGGTGGCGCAAGCGGCTGCTGATCACGTATACGGCCCTCTCGGTCATTGCAACCGGACTGCTGGCGACCGTGCAGCCGGGGATGATCATTTATGGATTCATCCTCAGCGCGATCGCCGGATTCGGATTCGAAGGGGCGATGGTCTTCTATAATGCCTATCTCCCCGACCTGTCGCCCCCGGAACGCCGCGGTCGTCTCTCCGGCGTCGGGTTCGCCGTCGGCTACGCCGGGTCGTTCATTGGACTGTTGGCTGTGCTGCCCCTGGTCAATGCCGAGCACTACGCCGCATCGTTCGCCCTGGTCGCCCTGTTGTTCGGTGTTTTGGCGGTGCCCTCATTCCTGTGGCTGCCGCGTGACCACGTGGGCACGCACAGTGTCTGGCATGCCGGACGGCTCGGATGGAGCGGTGCCTGGGCGACGACCCGGGACGTGCTGCGCCACTGCACGCTGCGGCGATTCCTCGCGTCATATTTTCTGTATGCCGACGGCGTCAACACCGTCATCGTCTTCTCGTCCATCTTTGCCAAAGAAGTGCTCGGTTTCGCGATGACCGATTTGATCCTCGTGTACATCATCGTGCAGGTATCCGCGCTCATCGGCGCGGCGCTTTGGGCCAGGCCCACCGACACTTTGGGGCCGAAGTTTGTTGTGATGACCACCATCATCCAGTGGAGCATTGTCGTCGGATTGATCTATTTCGTCCAATCCAGAACGATGTTTCTCATCGTTGCCGCCATCGCAGGCACCGGACTCGGAGCCATTCAATCCGCCTCGCGGGCCCTGATGGCCTCGATGATCCCCCGCGGACGTGAGGGAGAGTTTTTCGGATTCTACAGCTTGTGCGGCAAGGCGTCAGCCGTACTCGGGCCGCTTGTTTTCGGAGAAGTGGCCGCCGCCACCGACGGAAACCTGCGGTTGGCCGCGCTGTCGATCCTCTTCTTCTTTGTCGCCGGGGGCGTGCTGCTGTCGACGGTTCGCGCCGGTGGTCCGAGTGCCGAGCAGAAGGCGGTGTGACCGCTACACGTCATCGCCGCGTCGGCCGGAACGCGGATCGTCGAACTTGTACTTGCTGATCTTGCGGTACAGCGTCGAGTTATCGATGCCGAGGATCTGCGCCGCCTTCGATTTCTGCCAGTCTGTTTGATTCAGAATCCAATAGATGTAGGCCTTCTCGATTGACTCCAATGTCGGCACCGCTCCATCGGACGGTCCGTCCGTCGCTTCGGCCGATGTCGCCTGTCCCAGCTTGTCGGGAAAGTCGCTGATATCGAGCTCGTCTTTGCGCGTCAGGACAACCGCCCGCTCGATCACGTTTTGCAGCTCGCGCACGTTGCCCGGCCACGAGTAACTGTGCAGGCGTGCCGCCGCCGCAGGAGTCAATGTCTTGAGTGCGCATCCCGCGCGCTCGCAGCTTTGACGGACAAAATAATCGCTGAGCAGTTCAATATCGTCGCGGCGCTCTCGCAGCGGCGGCAAATAGATTTGGATGACATTCAGACGGTAGTACAAATCGGGACGGAATCGCTTGGCCCCGACAGCGCCTTCCAAATCAGCGTTCGTGGCGGCGATCAGGCGCACGTCAACCGGCTCGGCACTCGTCGAACCGATCGACGTGACCTGCTTGTCCTCCAACACGCGCAGCAGCTTGACCTGGATCGCGCCGGGAGTCTCGGCAATCTCGTCGAGAAACAGTGTGCCGCCGTTGGCGGCGCGAAAGAGCCCTTCATGATCCCGGATCGCTCCGGTAAACGATCCCTTCACATGCCCGAAGAGCTCGCTTTCCAGCAATGTCTCCGGCAGAGCGCCGCAGTTGACGGCCAGAAACGGTTGATCACGTCGCGACGAGTACTGGTGGATGGCGCGCGCCAGCAGATCCTTTCCGGTGCCGCTCTCGCCACGGATCAGGATCGTCGCATCCGAACGTGCCGCCTGCGCCGCCGTGCGCTTGAGCTGATCGATGCGCGCGTCGGCGCCGAGAATCCGGTCGAATGCGCCGGCGACCCCGAGCTTCTCCTTCAGGACGCGGTTTTCCTTCTTGAGCGCCTTGGTCTCCAGCGCCTTGGCGACCGCGTGTTTGAGCTCGTCGACCTTGAACGGCTTGATGATATACTCATCCGCGCCCTTCTTGATCGCCTCGATCGCCGTGTCCACCGACGCGAACGCCGTCATGACGATGAAGGGCACCTCATTATTGAGGCGGCGTGCTTCATCGAGGATTTCGATCCCCGACATTCCCGGCATCTTCAAATCCGCGATCACCAGATCGTAGCCGGTGCTTTTGAGGCGCGTCAGCGCGCGGTCCCCATCGGGCTCAGCGTCGACGGCATACCCTTCCCGCGTGAGCATGATGCTCATCATCTCCCGCAGCGACTGCTCGTCGTCGACAACCAGAATCCGATGCTGCATAGCGCGTTGTCCGGACTGCCCCATCAAGGGGAGTATCGGCCGACGGCGGCGATCCGTTGACCGACTCGGTGCCGCGTCTAAATGTCGGGAACGGGTTTCAACCCGCGGACGGTTTCGCCGATAACTACTGTGTCGGGCTCCGGGCGGTCGTCGACCGGCTGTCTCGTATCCCGTCACCGCAGGGACACTGTGACAACACGCCGAATCACCGTCTTGCTGGTCGATGACGACCCCGAGATCGCTCAGGCGGTCGCCAACTTCCTGTCGCCGGAACGCTTCCGTGTCGAAGTGGTCGGCGACGGTGCGCTGGTGCTGTCCACGGTCCGCCATGTGCAGCCCGATGTGATCTTGTTGGATGTCCACCTGCCGTCGATCAGCGGGCTGGACCTGCTCAAAGAGATCAAAGCGACCGCGGCATCGATTCCGGTGATCATCGTCTCCGGGCACGTCTCCACCGACAACGCGATTGAAGCGATGAAACAAGGTGCATTCGAGTACGTCACCAAGCCGTTCCGTTTGGCGACATTGGAGCAAACGATCATCCGCGCCTGCGGACGCGCCGCCGGTCCCTTCCCGCGCGACGACGAAGACGTTGTGCCCGCCGACGGCCAGATCATCGGCAAGTCGCCGGAAATCGTCGCGGTTGCGAAGATGATCGGACAGGTCGCCGATGCCGACGCACCGGTGCTGCTCATGGGCGAATCGGGAACGGGCAAGGAATTGGTCGCCCGGGCCATCCATCGGAATTCGCGCCGCGCCGGAGCGACCTTTTGCTCCGTCAGTTGCGCTGCCTCCAACGAAGACTTCCTCGAAGCGGAACTCTTTGGCGGGATCGGCGGCTCGGAACGCGGACGGCCGGGACGGGCGGGAAAACTCGAGGAGGCAACCGGCGGAACCGTCTTTCTCGACGAAATCGCCGACTTGTCGCTGCTGGTGCAGAGCCGTCTGTTCCGCGTCCTCGATGACAACCTCATCGAGCACCCCGGTACACACGAAACCATCCACACCAATGTCCGGATCATCGCCGCGACGTCGCAGAGTCTGGTCGACCTGATGAAAGAGGGGCGCTTCCGCGTCGACCTCTTTTATAAGCTGAAAGTTGTCTCGCTGTTTTTGCCGCCGCTGCGCGAGCGCAAAGCCGACATCCGTTTACTGAGCGACTATTTCATCCGCAAGTACTCGCGCCTGGCGCATCGTCCGCCCAAGCCGCTCGCGTCCAGGGCGTACGATCAACTGCTGCGGTACCATTGGCCCGGCAATGTCCGGGAACTGGAAAACGCCATTCATACCGCCGTCGTGCTCGCGCGCGAGGCCGAACTCATTCCCGAAGACTTCCCGATGCTCGCGGACGTGCGGCAGGCGGTGCCGCCCGATTTGGACAAGATGCACGGCGACTATTGCGACTTGTTCCGCCGCACCCTCCGACCCGCATTCGAGCAGATGGTCGGAAATTCCGAAGGGCGGATTTACACGGAACTGACCGCCGCGCTCGACGAGGCATTGGTCGAAGCGGCCCTGGAGGCGACACAAAACAACCAGGTCCGGGCCGCGCAGTTGTTGGGAATCTCACGCAACACGCTGCGCGAACGGATGCGCCGCTTTTCGATGGTCGCCAGTTGAGCCGCAGCCAGGGAGGCAGGGAGCAGCGAAGACAACGCAGACGGCGCAGACGGGGCCCCATCTCGCAATCGGTATGGGACAATTCCCATCCCGTGTTCAACATGAGAAAAAACCCCTAAAACAGTCGCGTGCGTCGGCCGATGTGAGATTTAGGCGATCGCTTGATGTGCCGGTGGTCTCGGGGTGAGCGCACCGCATACACGGCGATTCCGATTGCATACGCAGAAGTGACGCCGACTCCGGGTGACGGAGTCCTTCCCAGACGGGGGAGATCATGCAGATACCATTTTTTAAGAAACGTTCCCGCTCCGTGGCCGCGCTCGACATCGGCGCCAGTTCGTTGAAGTACGTGCGGCTCGACCGCCAGTCGGAAGGGTATGCCCTGTCGGCCGCAGGGATTCGGGAGTTGCCGACCGAAGCGATCGTCTCTCACGAGATCAAGGACCGCGACGCCATCATCTTCAACATTCAGAGTCTGATCGACCAGTGCGATCCCGGCACGACGGATGTTGTGGTCAGCGTCTCCGGCCACGGCGTCATCACCGACAAGTTTGAAGTTGAGCACAAATCGGGCGTCGAAGCCGAACAGGCGATTCTCTTCGAGGCCGAGCAGCGCAGCCCGTTCGACGTCGATGATGTCTCCATGGATTACCACGTTTTGCGCGAGGACGCCGACCGCGGCAAGATGGAGGTGCTGCTGGTGGCGGCGCGCCGTGAGTTTTTGCAGGAGTACTTGAACCTCATCGAAGACGCCGGCTTAAAGACATCGCTCGTCGATACCGATGCCTTCGCGGTGCTCAACGCTTACGACATCAACTACGACATCGACCCCGAACGCGTCACGGCGTTGATCAACATCGGGTTCGACACGACGAACGTCATCTTTCTAAAGGACGGGCGCTACCACTCGACACGCGACGTATCGGCGGGTGGACGCATCCTTTATGAAGTCATTCAGCGCGAATTTCGTCTCAACCAGGAGTTGGCGCTCAAAGTGATCAAGGGCGAAATGACCGAGACCGTCGATCAGGACATGCTGCGCGCCACCATTCAGTCGGCGTCCGATGACCTGCTCACCGGGCTGGAAGTCGCGTTCTCCTACTTCCGCACGCTGGCCAAGACCGACGCGGTCGACTGGATCGTGTTGTCGGGCGGCGGGTCGATGGTGCCGTTTCTGCCCGAGTGTATCCAATCGAAGATGAACGTGCCGATCGAAATCGCCAATCCGTTGCGCAACGTCGAGTACGATCCCGAGCTGTTCGGCGGGGTCGATCCGGAACGCGTGGCGCCGCTGTTGGCGGTGGGAATCGGACTGGCGGCACGGGAGGCATAACGCGATGACGATGATTCAGATCAACCTGCTTCCCCGTGAGATGCGCCGGACCTCCGGCGGCGTGGGGCTGTCCAAGAGCTCGCTGGTGGGCGTCGCGGCGCTGGCCGGTGTGATGGCGGTACTGGCGGGATTGACCTTCATGCAATCGGCGCGCCACAACGCCGTTCAGGGCGAAATTGCCCGCGCGCAAATCAAGGTCGATGAACTGCGCGACGACATCGCCCTCGTCGATCGCTTGGAAGAGGTCAAAACGAAAATCCTGCGGCGCATGAACGCCATCGAGACGCTGGACAACCACCGGGGCTATTGGGTGCGCAACGTCGAGGACATTCTGGCGGTCATCCCCAGCTATCTGTGGCTCTCCGGGTTCCACCGCGAAGACCCCCGGAAAGCCGTGAAGGGCCAGGCCATCGATTCGACCCTGTTGTCGGAGAACCGCTATCTGCTCGACGGCTTCTGTTTTACGATCAGCAGTCTGGCCAATATGATTTTGAACATGCAGGACTCGCCGCGGTTCGAAAACGTTCAGTTGCGGCGCGCACAGATCAAGGATCTGAAGAAGCGCCACGTCTATGAATTCCAGGTCGCCTGCGAACTGATCCCGTTGGACGAGGCGACCGGCGGCATCGAAGACGTACCCGCGACATCCGTGACCGTCGGCAGTCGTCCGACCCAACGCGGCGCGGCGATGGCTGCGACACCCGATTGGTACGACGCACCGGCCGAGGAGGCACGGCCATAACCATCATCAATCGACTCTGACCTCTTGGACAGGTGGATGCAATGGATCTGAAAAACCCGCAAGTACAGAAGCTGTTGCTGCTGGTCATGGTCGGGCTGGTCGGTACCTACTTTTGGTACACGAAGGTCTATACCGACTACGAGCAGAAAATCGATGCCGGCTACATGCGTCTGGAGTCGCTGCAAACGGAGCTCGCCGAAGTCGAAATGAAGTTCCGTTCGCTCGAATCCCTGAAGGCCGAGTACACCGACCTGACGCACCGCTACCGCCTCGTGGCGCAGTTGTTGCCCGAGCACAACCAGCTCTCGCCGCTGCTTTCGAAAATCCACGCTGCCGCGCTGGAAACGTCCTCGAAGATCGCGAAGGTCGTGCCGCTGACCAACGCCTCGGAGGGATTCTACGATCGCGAGAACTATCAATTGACGCTGCATTCGACTTATCACGACCTGGGGGACTTTCTATCCCGGCTGTCGAACATGCCGTTTATCGTCAATGTCAATCAGTTGGCCCTGAAGTCGGTGGACGAGCGCGAGTCGCCCGAAACGGTGGGCGGCGGATTCACGCTCACCGCCGAAATGCAGATTGCCACCTACCATGTCAAAGAGTCCGAGCGCCTCGTGCTGTTGGACAATCTGGACTTAACCGAAGGTAGCGGGGAAGCGGGTCTATGATGAGTGCTCAGAGATCGTGCCGTTTGATCGCCGCCGCAGGCGCGGCCGCATTCCTTCTGGCGGGATCGCCGGCGCATGCCGCGACCCCCGTCAAAAGTGTGGCCATGCGACCGGTCGGCGACTTCACCGAACTGTCGATTCCCGTGCCCGGGGCGCTCTTATGCGAGCACTTCACCGTGGAACCGGGCAACGGCAAGCCCGCCCGCATCGTCCTGGATTTTTGCGATGCGACTCACGCCTTTGGCCAGAACGATTTCTCCAATCTGCCGCCGTGCGTCATCCGCGGCATTCGCACCAGCCAGTATCGTGTCGAGCCGCAGCCGATCGTGCGTGTCGTGCTCGATCTGGAGCGCAACGCCACGTACACGGTCCGTCAGGACGCCAATTCTGTGATCGTGGCGATTGCCGATGCGCAGCGCCCGGCGTTTGCCGAGTGGCAGAGCGGGCGTTCGATCGCGCCGTCGCCGACGTCGTCGGGCAAGCCCGCAATGGCGGCTGCCGAACAGAAAGCCCCTGCTTCAGTGCCACAAGTGACGAGCAAGCCGACCGTCGCAGCCAGCGACAAACCCGCGACGCAAACGGCGCCGAGCAAAACTCAGTCGCCGCCGCCAGCGCCGACTTTTGCGGATGCAAAAAAGAGCGCCGAGCCGAAACCGCAAGCGGCCGCCGCGGCAAAAAGCTCTTCGGACGCAAAGCCGGCAGCGGCCGGACAGCCGGAGTCACCCCCGTCGCAACCGGTGCCCGCACAGGTGCCGACCGACATGGCTCAGTCGCCGGGGAAGGGGCCGCAGTCGAGTGAGAGTCCCGCTGATTTTATGGCGCGCATGACGCCGCCGCAAACGAGTCAGACGTTCGTCCCGCCGTCGGAACCGTTGGTGCTCGCTCCCGAGCACTTCTCCGGGAAGGACGAGTCCGCCACAAGCACCGATATGCCGATGTCGTCCGCGCCGGTGCAGCCGATGCCCCGCGTGACATCGGGCACAGCGTCGCGGCAGACTGAGGCGCAGGTATTTGCTTCGACCGGACCGCAGGTTGTTCGCTCCGGAGAAGGCGGCGATGCCGTGGCAGACGATGAGCGTTCGCTGCTGGAACGTCTCAAGCTCAAGTTCTTCGGCAATCAACGTGCGCCGCGCCCCTACACGACGACGGGTATCGACCCCGCGGCCGTCCCGTTCGACAGCACGGCCGACCTGTTTGGTCCGCCGTCGCCGGGGCAGGCGCTCGATCGCGCCGCGTTGCTGGAACGCATTCGCGAGGCCGAACAACAGGCGGCCCAACGGTTCGGACAAGGCAAGCCCCTGCCACAAGAAGCCAGCGGACGGCACGACGTTTTCTACGATGACATGGGACGCACCGATCCCTTTGAGCAACTTCTCGACGGCCTTCGCTCGGGGTTCCTGACCAATGCCGTGCCGAACGTCGAGAGTCTGCGGATGGTCGGTGTCCTGCATGATGACTACGATGCCATGGCGCTGCTGGAAGACATGGAAGGGCACAGCTACATCCTGCGAGAGGGTGATCCGGTCGAGAATGGACACGTCGTGACGGTCCAGGACCAACGCGTGATCTTCCGGATTAACGACTACGGATGGCTGCGCAACGTGGCGCTGCAACTCAGCCCGCGCAACGCCGATCCGACCAAGACGCTGGGAATGAATACACAGAACCGACCGGATCGAATTCAGTATCAGGAAGAACCCATACCGACAGAAGGCAACGGCGAATAGAAACGGGGTGTCCGCGCTATGAAACGGTTACGCAATCGACAAGTACTGGGTCTCTCGCTGCCGGCGATCGGCCTGACGGTCTGCGCGCTGCTGCTCCTGGCGGCGCCGACTTCGGGCGAAGAGATCATCAAAAACCTCAACTTCCAGAATGCCGACGTCCGCTCCGTTCTGAACTTCCTGGCGGAGTACGGAGGCGTCAATCTGGTCGCGGCGCCCAACGTTCAGGGCCAGGTCACGCTGAACCTGAAGAATGTCGAATGGCGCCAGGCACTGGAAATCCTCGCCAAGACCTATGGACTGAAGGTCACCGAGGAGAACGGATTCCTGCGCGTGCTCTTGCTGATCGACTACCTCGAAGAGGAAGCCGAGCGCGAACGGCACCTCGCCGAACAGCGGCAACTCGTCGACATCGAAACCGAGCTATTCGAGATCAAGCACGCCAACGCCAAGGATCTCATCAGACCGGTCAAGTCGCTGTTGTCGGTGCGCGGAAAAGTCGATGTCGAAGAGCGGACCAACACGCTGTTGGTCTCCGATGAACCGGTCAATCTGGCGCGCGCCGCCCAATTCATCATCGAGCTGGATCGCGAAACACGTCAAGTGCGCATCTCCGCAAAACTGCTGGAGGTATCCAGCAACTACTTCGACGAAGTCGGCGTGTCCTGGAATCTGCACGGCTCCGGCGCCGACAACGACGGCAACACGTATACCAACGACATCTCGACCGACGGCGCTGAACAGATCACCGATCCCTTCGGAATCTACACCTTCGGCACGATGCAGAATGGATGGGATCTGGACGCCACCGTCGCCGCCATCGTCTCCAGCGGCCATGGCAAGGTCGTCGCCCATCCGGAAATCACCACCGTCGACAATAAAATGGCGCGCATCCAGGTCGGCCAGAAGGTCCCCATCAAGCAGTTCTCCGCAACCGGTGACGTCGTCATCACGTTCGAAGAGGTCGGCACCATTCTGCGCGTGACCCCGCACATCACCTCCGACAATCGCATTCTCCTGTCGCTGATGCCCGAGCGCTCCTCGTTCTTCTTTGACCCCAGCGGCGTGGTGATCAACACCAGCAATGCCGAGACCAACGTTGTCGTCGAAAACGGCCAGACCGCGGTCATCGGCGGACTCACTACCGAGGACGAATTAAAGACCGTTATCGGCGTGCCCATCCTGAAGGACATTCCGCTGATCGGCAAACTCTTCAGCTACGAAAAGAACGACACTCAGAAACGTGACCTGGTGATCTTCGTGACACCGGAAATTGTCGAGCCCGCCCTCATGGGAGCCGTCGACAACACAGGCAGCACCAATCCGTAACCGTGCGTTATCGCCAGAACAAAGCCCCGCGCAAATGTGCGGGGCTTTTTCTTTTGGCCGCGATGTCCTCTTCTTATTGTATTTTTATACTGTTGCTAAACAATGCTATGCGTTGAAAATATGAAGTCTCACTTTAAGCAGCGACCGACTCACTGTCCGGAGACGTTCAACGTCAAATATGTCAATGAGATAGCGACATTGTCCACATGTTTACCGTTGACAGATCAACCCGCCGCCGGTAGTCTGCTTCCTGTTGTCGGACTTTGGGTTCCGTCGAATGAGGATCTGCCTGCAACGTGTGAACTCGGCCTCCGTCGCCATCGGCGACGAACTGGCCGGAGAGATCGGGCCGGGGCTCGTGCTCCTGGTCGGATTCCGCACTGGTGATGCCGAGGATCAAATCGAGCCGATGGCCCGACGAATTGTCAATCTGCGGATCTTCGAAGATGACGACGGACGGATGAATGAATCGCTGTTGGAGCGTGGTTACTCGCTCCTGGTGATTTCGCAGTTTACCTTGTACGCCGATGTCGCCAAAGGACGGCGGCCGTCGTTTACCGAAGCACTCGAGCCGCGTCGGGCGGAGGAATTCTACTTGCGCCTTGTATCGGCCTTTCGGAGTATGAACGTGCGGACGGAGACCGGTCGCTTCGGCGCGAAGATGCTCGTACGCATCAACAACTGGGGGCCGGTCACGTTGGTGCTGGATGCCTAAGGGGGGCTTGTGGTCTTCCGGGAAACGCCGCAGGCAGGGGTCCGAGACGCTCTCGTTTCGCCAGGTCGTCGACAACGGCGACATCGCATCACTGCGGCTGGCGGTTGGCCGACGCCGCGTTTGTCTCGCGTCGGCGTCCCCGAGACGGCGTCGAATACTCCGCGCCTGTGGGATTTCGTTCTCGGTGTGCCCGTCGACCGTCGACGAGCCGCCGCCGCATGGTCCCGACTGGCGCGCGTGGGTGCGAACGTGGTCGTCATTCAAGGCATCCGATGTCGCGACACGAATCAATCGTTCGGCGCTGATCATCGCCGCGGACACGATCGTCGTGCTCGGCGGGCATGGTCTCGGCAAACCGCGCGACGGCGACGATGCCGTTGCCATGCTGAAACGATTGTCGGGACGTTCGCATTCGGTCATCACGGGCATCACCGTGACTGACCGGGCAACCATGCGAGGTGGGTCGGCATCCGAGGCGTCGGTTGTGACCTTTCGTACGCTGACCGATTCGGAGATTCGTGACTACGTCCGAAACGGTGAACCGATGGACAAAGCCGGCGCTTATGCAATCCAGGGTCAGGCGTCGGCATTCATTGCCGATGTTAAGGGCCCGATCGACAACGTGGTCGGTCTGCCGGTCGGAGCACTGGCCCGGCTGATCAGACGAGTGAGCGCATGAGCACGCGAAATCCCCGACGTAACGGATACGCCGCCGCGCCCGAAGGCGGCGCCGGGAGCGGATCCACGTCCGGGGCGCGCATCGAGTTGGCAACGCCGGTTGAAATCGATGTCGCGTCCGACCGACTGGGGCCCGTGCTCGGCGACCGACGACGATCATTGGGACTCAAACTGGAAGAAGTCGCGGAGGAGATCAAGATCAGGGCGGAATATCTCAAGGCGCTCGAGGAGGAATCCTTCGACGATTTGCCGACGCCCGAGTACGCCCGCCTGTTTTTGAAAACATACGCCGAACGCCTGGCGTTGAATGTCTCCGAGGTTTACGCCCTGTTGGATCTGTGCGACCATCCCGGAGTCCGCCGCATACCCTCGGTAACCGTGAAAACCCCGGCGATTTCGGTGCCGAGTCCGTCGACGGTCCGTTCGGGAAAGCTGTCAATCATCGCCATCGCCACTCTCGCGTTGCTGGCGATTCTGATGGTTGTGTGGTTGTTGCTCGGCGGGGATCAGGAGCAGTCGAATGTCGCGCCGCCGCCGGCCCCGGTCACATCGGATATCGAAGGGGCCGGGCAGCAGTATCAGGCAACGACCGAAACGGGGACAACTCCGGTTGAGCCGATGCATCTGGTGCTGCATTTCGGCAAGTCGACGTGGGCCGTGATCGCCGCCGACAGCGACACGGTCGTCAGTACGATTCTCTCGGCCGGGGACTCCGTCACCGCATTCGCTGAGGATCGGTTTCTGTTGACGATGGGGCACACCGACAGCGTGACGGCATCCATCGACGGCCATCCATTGGTCCCGTTCCGCAACCGCGCGGTCCGGCTGTCCGGACTGTTGCTCACCCGCGATTCGCTCGACGTCTGGTGGGATACAACTCAGGCGGCGCGGGCGATTTCTGTCGGCTCAGAAATGTCTCCCGACGGAGAGGGTATTTAAGGGCGGCCAATGGGAATGATCCGCGATCTGATCATTCGTTGGCTGGCCCGACGCTACGCTCCGGCGGAGTTCGCGTTTCCCCACGTGTTGCGCAACGCGCGCCGGGTGATGGTGCTGATGCCGCTGTCGCTGGAGGCATTTCGATTGTCGGAATACTTCCTGTCACGCCTGCCGCAGGCGTTCCCCGATGCCAAGATCACATTGCTCTATCCGCCCAAGAGTCTGGCGCCGCGCTTTTACAACCCGCACGGTTACCGCGTGGTCGTTCCCGAACCGCGCCAGGTCTGGTGGTTCAGTCTGCCGCGCCGTGCGTTTTTGGAAAAGCTCTTCGAGTCGAAGTTTGACGTGATCATCATTCTCAACAAGGAACCGAGCGTCTTCTATTCGGCGGCGGTGATGGCCTCCGGCACGGCGGTCCGGATCGGCTTGCCCGGCGGCATGGGTGCGCCCTTTGTCACCGTCGAGCTGCGTCACGGACGCGACGACGCCGATGTCAAAACCGAATTCATCCTGTTCGTGGAGATGTTGCGCAAAATGTCACGCGTCGTCCCGCCCCCCGACGAGAGCAGCGGCGCCGGGCTGGAGCCGACCTCGCCGCTGATCGGCCCGCAGTTGGCGATGCTGTAGACCGGGCGAAGCGACAAGGGAGTCCACTGTGTATCTCAAACGAATCGAATTGGCCGGATTCAAATCGTTCCCGGAGCATACCGAGGTCATTCTCTCCTCCGGGATCACGGCGGTCGTCGGACCCAACGGCTGCGGCAAGTCCAATCTCATGGACGCCGTCCGCTGGGTGCTCGGCGAGCAGCGCCCCCGTGTCCTGCGCGGCGGGAAGATGGAAGAGGTCATCTTCGGCGGCACGCCGCAGCGTCCGGCAATGTCGGCAGCCGAGATCACGCTGGTCATCGACAACGAGTCGGGACGTCTGCCGACCGAGTACACCGAAGTGTCCATCAGCCGTCGGCTCGACCGTTCCGGCGACAGCGAGTACCGGCTCAACGGGCAGGTCTGCCGTCTGAAGGATTTCAGCAATCTGTTTCTCGATACCGGGATGGGTTCCCACGGTTACGCCGTCATTCAGGCGGGGATGATCGATGCGATCATCTCCGAGCACCCCGACGAACGACGGTTTCTCTTCGAAGAAGCGGCCGGCGTCTCCAAATACAAAGTGCGCCAGCGCGAGGCACTGCGCAAAATGGAGGCGACCGATCAAGACTTGCTGCGGCTGTCGGATCTGCGCAACGAAGTTCAGACGCGCGTGCGATCGCTTGCGCGACAAAAGGGGATGGCCGAACGGCACCGCCGTCTGCGCGAGATGTGGAAGACGCTCGATATCGCCCGGGCCGCCCGGGCCTACCAGAAGTTCGTCAACGAGCGCGATCGGCTCGCGGCGTCGTTTGAATCCGCGGTCGGTGACGCGGCCGCGTTGACCGCGCAGACCGATGCGCTGGAACTGGAACGACAAAAGCTGCGCTTGTCGGTCGACGAAGCCGAACGTGACGCCCAGGAGATCATCGACCGATTGACCGCCGCCACCGCCATGGCACAGGATGTCCGCGCCCAGCGCCTGCGCAGTGAAGATCGCATCGTCCACCTGCGAGAGGAACAGACGCGTGCCGCCGACCGGAGTGGGATGTTGGTCCGGCGCAGTGAGGAAGCCACTCAGGCATTACAGAACGCGCAACACCGTCGCATGGACGCGGAAAAGGATCGCGAGCGAGTCTCGTTAAGCGTCAACGAAGCCGAGCAAAGTTGCCGTGCGGCCGATCAGGCCTTTGACACCGCATCGGAACAAGAACGCACCGCACGCGAACGGCGTGATCTGGCCGAACGTGACTATGTCCGCGCCGTCTCGCAGCGCGAGGCGATGGAGCGGCACGCGCAGACGCTCGCATCGATGCAAACCGAACAGCGTGAGCGACTGATACGATTGGAAGAAGACGTCTCGCAACTCCAACTCGAGACGGCGGCCGACGCCGCACAATTATCGGCGGCAGAAGAAGAATTGCGCCGGGACGGCGATGCCGCCGAACAACTGCAGAAGCAACACCGTGAAATCCAGGATGCCATCGCCCGCACGGAAACCGAAATTCAGCAGCGCCGGGAGCGTCTGGATGAAGCCCGTGACGGGCGCGCCTTCGTCGAGGGACTGATGCGGCGCGGTGAGGGACTGGGTGAAGCGGCCGAGCGCATCCTCTCCGACGAAGCCCGTTGGGGCCAACGTGTCAGCGGCTGGGTCGACCGCCTGCATCCGAAGTCCGAATGGATGCTGGCAATCGAGACGGTGCTGGCCGACCGGATCGCCGCCATCTGTTGTGTCGATCAGGCGACCGTCCACGATGTCGTCGCGCACCTGTTGGCTGAATCGACAGGACGCGCCGTCGTTCTCGACCCGTCACTGCTGCCGAAGACGTCAGGCGAGAAATCGGCCGAATCGGCGGCACATTTCGTCGGCTGGCTGTCCGATTTCATTGATCGTGAACCCGCTGACGCGGGGATGGTCAACGCAATTTTCGGCGGGATCGCCTGCGTCGATCAATCCGAGGATGTGCGCCCGCTGTTCGAATTCCTCGGACACAACACGCCGGTCGTGTCGCGCGACGGTCTGCACATCGCGCCGCCGGGGACAATCCGAGTCGGTCGCTTCGAGGGCGAGCCCGTTGTCGGGCGTCGCGCGCGGCTGCAGGTGCTCGATGCGCGGATGGCGGAAAGCGAATCGGTTCTCGAGGATTGCCGACACCGCCTCGCAGAGCTGGAACGGACGCGGGAAACGCTGACCAGGGACCTGACCGAAGCGTCGTCGCGCAGGAATCACCGGCAGCACGTTGTCATCGAGTTGCGCGCGAAGTCGGAAACAGTCAATGCGCGACTGGCGATGACGCGCCAATCGCTCGCCGAACTCCGGCTGTCGGTCGGCGGCGACCCCGCGACAGCGAGGGAAGGTGGCGTTGCCGCCGATGATCGTTCCCTCGAGGAGTTGCAATCGATTCGCGACACGATGTTGAAGGAACTCGAAGCGGCTTCGAACAGAGCCCGCGCGACCGAGGAACATCGCAATCGCCAATCGGCGGCACTCAGCCGCGCGCGCATCGCGGTGGTCGAGGCACAGGCGCGGCTCGAAGCGATTATCGCCGAACAGCGGCGTTACAACGACCAGATGACCGAGCTCAACTCGGAACAGCAGGAACTCTCCGGCCGATTGGCGGCCATACAATCCGAGTCGTCCGCCTTGGAACGCTCCCTGAACGAAGGCAAAGAGCTTGAGCGTCAATCTCAGAGAGCGGTTGAGGAACTGGAGGAACAACGCCGTGCCGCACGTGCCGAGCTGTCCGTGCGACGGGAAGCCCACGACGCGCAGGAGGCGCAGTTGCGCGAGTCGCGACGGCGCCGCGACGAGGCCGAACGCGCGCGATCGGGCATCGAGTTGCAACGCGCCAAGCTCGACGCCGAGGCGGAGCAATGGCGGCGTCATGTGCGCGACACCCACCAGATGGACCTGGCGACCGCAACAGTCGCCCGAGCGGAATTGTCCAATGAGGATCTGGACAAAAAAGTTCAGGATGCACAGCGCGCCATCGACAAGCTCGGCCCGGTCAATCCGCTGGCGCTGGAAGAATGGGAACGCGAATCGGAACGGCTCCAGTACCTCGATCAACAGATTCGTGACCTGCAGGAGGCCAAAAAGTCACTGGTCGATACGATCACCGAACTGAATGAGACCGCCGGCCGGCGTTTCACCGAGACCTTCGAGACTGCCCGCGGCCATTTTCAGGTTGTTTTTAACGAGTTGTTCCGAGGCGGTGAAGCCGACGTGCGCCTGACGCAGCCCGATCAGCCGCTGGAGTCGCCGATCGAGATCTACGCCCGGCCACGCGGCAAAAAATTCATCGGCATCCGCCAGCTCTCCGGCGGCGAACGCGCCCTGACCGCGCTGGCGCTCTTGTTCGCGCTCTATTTGGTCAAACCCAGCCCCTTCTGCATTCTCGATGAAGTCGACGCGCCATTGGACGACGCCAACTGCGGGCGATTTCTGCGGCTCCTGCACCGATTCAAACAGAGCACGCAATTCATCGTCGTCACACACAACAAACTGACGATGGACGCCGCCGACGTGCTCTACGGCGTGACCATGGAGCAGCCCGGCGTGTCCAAGCTCGTCTCGGTACGTCTCAACCGGGGCGCGGAGCAGGGCGGCAACGGGCATTCGCCGTCGGATGACTCGCGCACCGTCGATGAACTGTTGGCGCCGGGCGTGGCGCCGTCGTCGAATTGACGGTTCATCGCAGCGATTGCAATCCCCATGACACCGAGGGCGCCACGCCGTGCGTGAGTTTTTTCAGCGGCTCAAACGCGGATTGCACAACACGCACCGCCAACTCTCCGATGGCCTCCGTCGGGCGGTGGGGCTGTCGCCCGTGTTCGATGAGGCGATGTACGACCACATGACGGCCGCATTGATCGCCGCCGACTGCGGTGTCGATCTGTCCGAAAAACTGATCGCGCAGTTGCGCGATGATGCCCGACAACAAGGAATCAGCACCACGGATGGACTGTTGCAGGCGCTGAAGGGCCACGTGGTCCGACTGCTCAGCGATGCGCATGCGCCGGCTGGGCCGGATGATGATCGAATTCAGCCGCGCGTGACCGTGTTTGTCGGCGTCAACGGGGCCGGCAAGACGACCTCGATCGGCAAGATCGGATGTCATTGGGCGCAGAAGGGACGTCGCGTGCTGTTCGCCGCCGCCGACACCTTCCGCGCCGCCGCCGCCGAACAGTTGTCGATTTGGGCCGAGCGCGCCAACGCGCAATTGGTCAATTCGGCATCGGGCGCCGATCCCGCGGCGGTCGCGTTCGATGCGGTCAGCGCCGCCTACGCGCGCGGCATCGATGATGTCTTAATCGACACCGCCGGTCGACTACAGAGCAAAAGCAACCTGATGGCCGAATTGACGAAAGTGCGCCGCTCGATCGACAAGGCGCGCGGCGAACGGCCCGGCCTGGTTCGCGCTTGGCTCGTCTTGGATGCGACTACCGGACAAAACGGCCTCTCCCAAGCCGAGCGCTTCCGCGAGGCCGTCGGGCTCGACGGCATCGTCCTGACCAAACTTGACGGTACGGCGCGCGGCGGCATCGTGCTCGCCATCGCCGATCGGCTCAAGCTGCCGGTGGTCTGGGTCGGCGTCGGCGAGTCGCTGGAGGATTTGGAGACCTTCGACCCCGTGGAGTTTGCCGATGCGCTTTTTGATTGAGAGCTCTCCCGCGCGATGACAATCTCCTTCATTGCCGTCGGAAAGCCGAAGGCCCGCTGGGTGTCGGCCGCGCTCGCCGATTACGAACGCTTTTTGCGGAAATACACGAAAGTCGAATGGGAGTGGCTCCGACCATACTCGCGTTCTTCGAAGACTGCTGCGCAGATTCGCGCTGCCGAAGCTGTCGCAATCCAATCGGTGCTCCGGCGCCAGGTCGCGTTCACGGTCGTGTGCGATCACAGGGGAGAAGCGATGGATTCGGAGGACTTTGCCCGGCGGTGGCGCAAGGGCTTGGATTCACACGGCGGGCATGCACGAATCATCGTGGGCGGCGCGTGGGGGCTGGAAGCGAAACTGATCAGGGAGGCGGACCTGGTCTGGTCGCTGGGGCCGCAGACGATGGCCCACGAACTGACCCTCGTTGTCGCCGCCGAGCAGATCGCCCGCGCATTCTCGATCCTGCGCGGCGACTCCTACCACAAGTAGTGTTGACTCCTTTGGGGGTCGCAACAATGACTCCCTCTGTCCACCTGTCCCGCTTGTCCCACTTGTCCCGCTTGTCCCGAGCGCAGCCGAGGGAAGCGTAGTCGAGGGAAGCGTAGTCGAGGGAAGCGTAGCCGACGGAGTGAGGTGTGTGGCGAGGGAAACGGGAATGATCCGGGCGAACTTGCCAGGGCCTGAAGACTGTTACGCTGTCGCGGTCGAATGACGCCGTACGCGCACGAGGCGCCGCAACCAGGTCGCGAGGAAGGCCGCGATCAGCACGATGACACCGAGCCAGTTCAATACGGTCGCGGACTCTTCCGACAGAGCCGTGTCCACATTGGGTGTCCAATCCCAAGCACCAAAACCGGCATTCACGATCCACCCGATAAGGACACTGATGACGATCAGCGCCGTGATGTAGACCGCCGTCGTGCGTCGCCCCAGTTCTCGCGCGATGACCGCGAGCGCTGCGACATTCGTGGCCGGACCGACCAACAGGAACACCAGCACCGCGCCGGGCATCATGCCCTTGGCCAACAGCACCGCCGCGATCGGTGTCGAAGCCGACGCGCAGATATACAAAGGCACGCCGGCAATTATCACGAGCGCCATCTGACCCCACGCCGAGGTCGCGCCGAAAAACTGATCGGGCAGCCAGACCGCCAGCACACCGGATAGCACCAGCCCGATCGCCAGCCAGTTGGCGATGTCCGGGAAGAAGTCGAACGCGACATATCGCGCCGCCGAGCGGACGCGCTCAGGCCATCCGTGCCCCGTGGCGCATTCGGCCTCGTGACAAACGATGCAGCGCACGATATGATCGCCCCCGGATTCGGATTGTTGACTGCCGGAGAATCGATCGACCGCCAAGCCGGTCGTCAGCGCCGACACCAGCGCAGCCGCCGGGCGCAGAATCGTCATCAGGGGGTTGATCAGTGCGTAGGTCACCGCAATCGAATCGACCCCGGTCTCCGGCGTCGACACCAGAAACGACACGACCGAGCCCCGCGAAGCGCCACGGCGTTTCATGGTCAGCGCCGTCGGCAAGACACCGCACGAACACAAAGGCAGCGGTATTCCGGCCAGCGCGGCTTTGAGGTTGGAGACGAATCCGGGCTTGCCGATCAAGCGATGGATGCGATCCGACGGAAAGACCACCAACACGACAATCGCCGCCGTCAACCCCAGCACGATGTACGGGGCCATCATGAGCGCGACATGCCACGTCTCTTTCGCCGCCTGCGCGATCCAGAGCATCCAGTTCATAATCGATCGATCCTAACGCAAATACGAAATACTGATTCGAATGGTTGAACAATCGTTCAAATGATACAAACGTATAACCCGTTGCGCATCAATGTCATATCGCCTCACGCTTAGATGATCCCGTCGTCCACGTGACGAATGTGATCGAGACCCGAGGCGAAGACCGCCCTGACATGGTCGTCGTCGATGGAATAATAGGCCATCTTGCCCGCCCGTCGGAATTTGACCAGCCGGGCCATCCGCAAAGTCCGCAGTTGATGCGAGACCGCCGATACCGTAGCCCCCAAGACTTGGGCCAGGTCGCAAACGCACAGTTCCGTTCGCGACAAGGCGCGCAGGATTTTCACGCGCGTCGGATGCCCGAGGCAGGAAAAAATCGACGACAGTCGCTCCACTTCGGCGTCGTCAAGCTGACCGGCGCGCGCCTGAGACACCTTTTTCGGGTCGAACGACTCAATGGTACAGACGTCGAGTGTCCCGCTTGCCGCATCACGGGGTTTGCGTCCCGTCATCATCGGTGCCTCCATCCGTATCAGTCAGCATGCGCGCCGCTGTCGAGTCAATGAGACTATTACGTTTCAGGCGCGGTCTCAGACAGATTCGTGCATCCCGGCCCTGCTTGACTCCGTACAACTTTGGGCCTACAATCGCCCCGTCAACCATGGGTCGCATCATTCTCTGAGGAGGAGCAATGAGGAGTTTGATTGTATTTGTCAATGTCGTTGCCGCGATCGCCCTGTCGGCGGGCGCATCGTGGGGATACTTCGTCGATACGGCGTATGTTCCCGACATTGAAACGTTCATGCAGATCGGCGGCAACTCCTCGTTGCAGGTCTCACGCGACGGTTCGGTCCGTTGTTTCAGTTCCGCGATGTCCGGGGTCTCCCAGGCATACCGGCTCGATGCCAACGGCTGGCCGGTGCAGTTGACTTTCTTCACCGATGGCATCTCTTTCTATGCGTTGTCTCACGACGGCAAGTGGGCCATCGTCGGCGCCGCGGTCGGCGGATCGGAGCAGACCAATCTCTACCTGCTTGAAGTGGCGACCGGCCGGATCGAGCCGGTGACCGACTTAGACGATGTCCAGATCGCCAGCGTCCTGTGGTCCAATGACGACCGGCACATCTACTACCGCTCCAACGAGGTCAACAAGAAGGACTTTCATGCCTACGAGATGAACCTGGCGACCCGAAAGGTGCGTCCGGTCTTCGTGCAGGAAGGGTACAACGGCCCGTCGCTGATCACCCCCGATGATAAACGGCTGGTGACCTTTCGCTACAATTCGAATGTCGACAACGAACTCTACCTCGTGAACCTCGCCGATGGTTCGGTCGATCCGCTGACGCCGCACGAGGGCAACCAGATGTTCGAACCCGGCGGTTTCTCGGTTGATATGAATACGTTGTATATCGTCACCAACGCCAACGACGACGGCATCATGCGGCGCGCGACACTGGATGTCGGCACCAAGCAGATCACGTTTCTCGATGCGGCATCGCCGTGGGAAGTCGAAGGGCTGACACTCTCCGACGACACCAAGACCCTGGCCTGGACGGTCAATGAGAAGGGGTACTCGCGTCTCAAGCTCTGGGATCTGACCGCCGACCGCGAACTGCCGTTGCCGCCGCTGGACGGTTTGATTTCCGGCGTCGACTTCGCGGGCAACGACGCGGTGAGTTTCACGTTTACCAGCGCGGCCAGGCCACCCGATTGCTGGATTTGGAACCTCAGGACGCAAAAGCTTCAACAACTGACACAGGCAGTCAATGCCGGGATCGATGCGTCGATCTTTGTCGAGCCGGAGTTGGTGACCTTCCCCAGTTTCGATGGGTTGGAGATCAGCGCGTTTCTCTTCATGCCTCCCGGCGCGAAGAAGGGCGACCGCGTGCCCTTCATCGTCCACTGCCATGGCGGCCCCGAATCGCAGTTTCGGCCGACGTTCATCCGCAACTTCCAGTATTTCGCGCTCAACGGATTCGGGCTTCTCGCGGTCAATCCGCGCGGTTCATCGGGATACGGGCGTGAGTTCCAGGATATGGACAACTACAAGGACCGGCACAAGTCGGTGAAGGATTATGAATTCGCCACCCGGTGGATTGTCGAGCAGGGGTACGCCCATCCCGACAAGGTCGGCGTGTCCGGGGGCTCGTACGGCGGCTACATGACCTTGGCCTGCCTGACGACCAATCCCGAGCTGTACGCGGCCGGAGTCGACTTAGTCGGCATCGCCAATTTTTACACGTTTCTGAAGAACACCGCCGATTACCGGCGCGGCCTGCGGGAGTCCGAGTACGGTCCCATGAGCGACAGCGCGTTCCTGATGGAGATCTCGCCCGTGTCGCACGTCGACAGAATCGCCGCGCCGTTGTTCATCATCCACGGTGAAAACGATCCGCGCGTGCCGGTGGGCGAAGCACGCCAGATGGCGGCGGCGATCGCCCAGCGCGGCGGGATTGTCGACACCTTGATTTTTCCCGATGAGGGGCATGGGGTCGCCAAACGCGAAAACATTCTGGTGGCCTACCGGCGGATCGTGGATTTCTTCAGGCAGCACCTGACCAATTGACGGACGATCGCGAGACGCGATTCGTGTCAGGCCGGCGTAACTCAGATGGTAGAGTAGCTGATTTGTAATCAGCCTGTCGGGGGTTCGATTCCCTTCGCCGGCTTCGATATCGTCGGGTGTCGGACAGCACGGCCGCCACGACAAACTCGTTGACCAACGCTGCGTACGGGTTTAGATACACGCCCTGTCCGCCCGCGCCCGGCGCGGGAGGTCGACCCGGTGACGGAGAGGTACCCAAGTGGCCAAAGGGAGCAGACTGTAAATCTGCCGGCGGATGCCTTCGGAGGTTCGAACCCTCCCCTCTCCACCATTCCCGAAGCAAGCGACCCGGTTCCCCCATGAATCATCGCAATCGAACAGGTGTGCCGTCGTTATGAGCACACACCAAGGAGAACGATCTCCCATGAAGAAGGACCCTGCACCACGCAGGCGGACCCTCGGCCCGGTCTCTGATCTGGAACGCCATCTGCCGACAGACTGGTGGCGTCATCTGTTCAACTCGGTCTACCTGAAGACCGACGGCGATGTCATCGAAAACCGTGACAACACGCGGCGCGAAGTCGAAATCGTCATTCGCGTGGCCGATCTCGACAGGGATTCCCGTATCCTCGATCTGTGTTGCGGACAGGGACGGCACTCCATCGAATTGGCGCGCCGAGGATTCCATCACGTCACCGGCGTCGACCGTTCACGCTATCTGATCCGCCTGGCCCGCAAGCGCGCGCGGTCGGAGCGGCTCGATGTCCGCTTTCACGAAGGCGATGCGCGCAAATACCGGACACAGGGGGAGCCGTACCATTGCGTCGCGCTGCTGGGCAATTCGTTCGGCTATTTCGACATGGAAAGCGACGATGCGGCGGTGCTGGAGAGCGTGCGACGCGCCGCCGTTTCCAACGGCAGTCTCGTGCTCGACTTGGCCGACGGCGACTGGGTGCGCGCACACTATCAACCGCGTTCGTGGGAATGGATCGACGAGAATCATCTGGTGTGCCGCGAACGGTCCATCTCCCGCGATGGCGACCGGCTGATCGCGCGCGAGGTGGTCGTGCATGCCGAGCGCGGCATGATCGCCGATCAGTTCTACGCGGAACGGCTCTACTCCGAGGAGCGGATCACCGCGCTCCTGCGCGCCAACGGTTTCGGCGACATTCGCAACCACGGGCCGGTCGCGGCCGAATCGACTCGCGGGCAGGACCTGGGGATGATGGAGCACCGCCTCATCCTGACCGCCCGCACGCCGCGCCGTGTCGCCATCCCACGCCCCGAAGTCGGTGAAAGACGGTCCGTCACTGTGATCATGGGCGATCCCCGGCTGCCCGATGAAGTCAAGCTGGAAGAGAAGTTCAATGCCGAAGACATGGACACGATCGATCGGCTCAAGCGGGCGCTGGCGGAATTGGATGAGTATGAGTTCACCTATCTCGACGATCACGAGACTCTCATCAGCGATCTGCGCCATGAACCGCCGGAATTCGTTCTGAATCTCTGCGACGAGGGATTCGGCAACGATCCGCTGTGCGAACTGCACGTGCCCGCCATCCTCGAATTGCTCGGCATCCCCTACACCGGAGCCGGCCCGGGGTGCCTGGGATTGTGTTATGACAAAGGACTGGTGCGCACGATCGCCGCTTCCGAAGATATTCCCGTCCCGCTGGAATCGTACTGCGGCCCCGATGACACCTCCGCCACGTTGCCGTCGACATTTCCCGCGCTGGTCAAGCCCAACCTCGGTGACAGCAGCATGGGCATTACGCAGCACGCCGTCGTGAACGACTCCGGCGAGTTGTTCGAGTATTTCACCTGGTTGCGGGAGAAGTACGGACGCAAGGCGGTGCTCGTGCAGGAGTACCTGACCGGCCCGGAATACACCGTCGCCATCATCGGCAACCCCGGACGGTCCATTCGGACTCTGCCGGTGCTCGAGGTTGATTATTCGGGTTTGAATCCCGGCTTGCCCCGGATTCTGTCCTACGAATCCAAATGGGATCCCCATTCTCCCTATTGGACACAGATCAAATTCAAAGAGGCCGATGCCGACGCTGAGACCGAACGGCGCCTGATCGATTACTCCAACATACTGTTCGAGCGCCTCTCCTGCCGTGATTATGCTCGTTTTGACTTTCGCTGCGACGACGAGGGCACTCCGAAGTTGCTGGAGGTCAATCCCAATCCGGGATGGTGCTGGGATGGCAAGCTGAACATCATGGCCGAAATGGGCGGCCTGCGATACGCCGAGTTGTTACGGCTCATTATCGAGGCGGCGCACGAACGCAACGGTCTGCGCCCGGCACGGGTGCATGAAGCCGAACCGGCGCCGAGCTACGGTTAAGTCGCGCTCATGCCGATGACGGCGATCTCAGTGCGGCCGATGCATCCGGACAGGGCGACGCACATGACCCTGGAGACCACGCCCGACCGCGATCCGGCCGCCTTTGCGCGTGCGTTCCCCTGGCAATTCCGGTCACGTATCCCCGCCCGTATTCATCCGGCCGGCGCGTCCCTAAAACGGATCGACATTCTCGAAATCGGCCCGGGGCGCGGCGAATTCCTGCTGGCAGCGGCCCGATCGTATCCCGATTTGCGGTATCTGGGCATCGAGCTGGGACGGAGACGCTTCGACAAACTCAGGGCGCGGTGTGATCGGCTGGCGCTCGACAACGTCGTGCTGATCCACGCCGATGCGCGTCTGGCCATCCCGCAGTTTGTTCCCGAATCGGCCGTCGCCCAGATTCATGTCCTGTTTCCCGATCCCTGGCCCAAACGACGGCATGCTTTTCTTCGTCTGTTGTCGATACAGTTTCTCCTGATGCTGCACACACGACTGCGTGCCGGGGGGGTGCTGGTCATGCGGACCGATGTGCGCCAGTACGCCGACTGGGTTGCCCGCAATACTGAAGCCGTTGCCGGTTTAACGCGGGACGACGGGCATTCAGCGTTGGATACACAGCTTGAGACGGAGGGCGCGACATCGCACTTCGAACGAAAGTGGCGTGCCGATGGCGCCCGGATTTTGCGCCTGTGCTGGCGCAAAGCCGCCGGGGACACGTCCTGATGGCAGTATCCGCATCCACCCGCCGACGCGGCGTGCTCATCGTCAATCTCGGTTCACCCGAATCGCCATCCCCAAAGGATGTCCGCCGCTACCTGCGTCAGTTCCTGATGGACCCGCGCGTGCTGGACCTGCCGTATCACCAGCGCGCATTCCTCGTCTACGGTCTGATTCTCCCGCGTCACACGGCGAAGTCGGCGTCGCACTACCGCAGCATCTGGACCGACGACGGCTCCCCGCTGATCGTCCACAGCCGCAAGGCAGTCGCCGCACTCAGAGAACGGCTGACGATGCCGGTCGCCCTGGGAATGCGCTACGGCCATCCGTCGATCCGTGAAGCCGTCGGCGAATTGCTGTCCGCGCCCGGAGAGCGAGTCGATGAAATCCTGCTGATCCCCGCGTATCCGCAATACGCGATGTCCAGCTACGAGACAGCGTTGGTCGAAGCCCGAAGAGCACTCAGATTCAAGCGTCGCATCCGCTTGACCGTCATCCCGCCCTACTTCGAAGAAGACCGGTTCCTCGACTCACTGGTCGAGTCCGCCCGCCCGCATCTCAAAGAGGGATTCGATCATCTCCTGTTCAGTTATCACAATATCCCCGCACGACACCTGCACAAAAGCGACACGACCGGTTCCCACTGTCTGAGGGACGATCGTTGCTGTCTGATCCAATCCGATACCTGGCGTACCTGCTATCGCCGGCAGGCCATCCGCACCTCCGAATTGTTCGCGGCGCGGGCGGGAGTGCCGATTGAGCGCTGGTCGATTGCCTTTCAATCCCGATTCGGTTCTGACGAGTGGCTGACTCCCGAGACCGAACCGGAGATCATTCGCTTGGTCAACGACGGTGTCAAACGACTCACCGTGATCTGCCCCGGGTTTTCCGCCGATTGCCTGGAGACAATCGAGGAAATCGGGATCCACGGACGCCAAATGTTTCTCGATGCCGGCGGCGAGTCGTTCACGCTGATCCCATGTCTTAACGATCATCCCCGTTGGGTCCAGACCCTCGCGGATTGGTCGCAAGAGGACTGGCCGGACGCTCGCAAATAGCGGTCGCATGTCGCTCCCATTGCCCACAACGTGAGAAATACCTTGACTTTACGGGGTATTCCGCTACGTTTCGACGCCGTGGAATTGGAATTATCAGCACTCCCGGATGGCCAAACCGAGCAAGACCTTTCGGAGCCGTGGGAAGATGTTCTGCCCGAGGGAGATACCTATCGGTTCGACCGCCCGGTCCGGCTCCAGTTCATAGCATCCAAGACCCAGGACGAGGTCGTTGCCGATGGTGAGTGTGACTGCCATGCCGTTTTGACCTGTGTCCGTTGTCTCGAGGAGACGGCAGTCGAGATCAGGCAGCCGTTTCGGGTCGTTGTTCACATCGTCGACGATGCGCAGTTCGAGGCAGACACGGGGGATGAAGATTTCTATCTTGTGCGTCGCAGCGATCCGGTCTGGAATCTGGGAGACCTGATCCGCGACCTGTTGCTGCTGAGCATCCCGGTCAAGCCGCTTTGCCGGACCGATTGCGCCGGAATTTGTCCTGAGTGCGGCGCGAACCGAAACACCGACCCGTGCAATTGCCGCGCACAGAGACCGGAGGGACCGTTGGCCGATCTGGGACGCCTGATGGAAAAAGCGGGTGGACGGCAACCCGACGATTGATGCTGAAAGTAACGGTATTGCTGTAACGAGCAGGGTCTTTGGGGGTAATAAGAAAGCACAGGAGATCGCATGCCATTACCGAAGAGACGTCACTCCAGAACGCGCGGGCTCAAGCGGCGCACGCACTGGAAGCTGCAGGTCCCGAACCTCGGGCCGTGTCCGCAATGCGGAACGATGCGTCAACCGCACATCGTTTGCCCGCACTGCGGCCATTACAACGGACGTTCAGTCATCAACGTTGACGCATCCTGATCGATCGAGTACCGATCGACAGGACGCCTCGAGGACTCTCGGTGAAAAACTCCGAAACCATCGTAATTCTCGATGTTATGGGGGGTGACCACGGCCCCCCCGAGTGTATCGCCGGAGCGGTGCAGGCGGTGACCGAAGCGCCGCACCCGATGCAAATCGTCCTCGTCGGTGACCAGGCGGCGATCGAGTCGGAACTGCGAAAGCACCACGTGCAGCGGGACCGGCTGGAGGTCGAGCATGCGACCGACTTCATTCGTATGGACGAGCAACCGACCGAGGTGATGCGGCGTCCCGACACATCCATCCGGGTCGCCATGCGCCTGTTGAAATCCGGCCGCGGTTCGTCGGTTGTCTCGACCGGTAACACCGGCGCCGTCATGGCGGCGGGGCTTTTGGAACTCGGACGGCTCCCCGGCGTCTCACGTCCCGCCATCGCCAGTCTTTTCCCCACGGAGAAGGGTTCGACATTACTCCTGGATGTCGGCGCCAATCCTGTCTGCAAAGTGCAAAACCTGACCGAATTCGCGGTCATGGGCTCGGTCTATATCCAGGCGACGAAGAACAACGGTCGACCAACGGTCGGGCTGCTCTCGATCGGCGAGGAACCATCGAAAGGCACGGAGTTGACGATCAACGCGCACCAGGCGTTGTCGCAATCATCGCTCAATTTCATCGGGAATATCGAGGGACGCGATATCCTGCGCGGACGCGCCGACGTCGTCGTCTGCGACGGATTCGTCGGCAACATCGTCCTGAAGTTTGCCGAATCGCTGCGCGGGTTCCTGGAGAATGCCGTCCGCGCACAGATCAGCAAAAACTACTTTTCGCATCTCGGCGCGATTTTGATGGGACCGTTCCTGCGACGGATGCGCAAGCGTTTCGATTATGCCGAGTACGGCGGCGCGCCGCTGCTGGGACTCAACGGCATGTGCCTGATCTGTCACGGATCGTCATCGGCGCTGGCCATCCGCAATGCGCTCTGGGCGGCCATGTCCGGCGCGGAGCACCATGTCAACGATCACATCGTCGCGGCACTGGCCGGAAGCGAACCCGCAGTCGCGGTGATGACCGCATAGGGGGAGGGATTGGCCAACGCCATCATTCGTGGAACCGGCCGTTACACTCCGGAAAAGGTGCTCACCAACGCCGACCTGGAGAAGATGGTCGATACTTCGGATGAATGGATCGTCGAACGCACCGGCATCCGCGAACGGCGCGTACTCAACGGCTCCGGCGACTTCGGTTGCTCGGACATGGCGGTCGCCGCCTCGCGCAACGCCATCGAAGACGCCGGACTCACGCCGCGCGACGTCGACGCCATCATTCTCGGCACCGTCACGCCCGACTTTGTCGTCCCATCGACAGCGACCGTCGTACAGTACAAGCTGGGCTGCCGCCGCGCTGCCGTCATGGACATTGTGGCGGCCTGCGCCGGATTCCTCTATGGGCTCTCGATTGCCAGAGCATTCATCGTCTCGAACACCTACAAAAACGTGCTCGTGATCGGCGTGGAACACCTGACCAGCATCACCAACTACAAAGACCGCAACACCTGTGTCTTGTTTGGCGATGGGGCGGGCGCGGCGATCGTGGCGCCGTCGACAGCGAGTGAAAGCGGACGCGGTATCCTCGCCACGTATCTGTCCGGCGACGGCCAGTACCGGGACCTGCTGAATGTCGAATTGGGCGGCTCACGCGCGCCGCTGACCGCTCAGACACTCGATTCGCCCGGACGCTTTATCTACATGGATGGCCGCAGCATCTTCAAGCTGGCGGTGCGTGAAATGGCTGATGCCGCCGAGCGCGTCCTGGAGAGCGCCGGTGTCAAACCCGCCGACGTCGACATGCTGATCCCTCACCAGGCCAATATTCGCATCGTCGAGGCGGTCTGCAAAAAGCTCGGTTTCCCCATGGAACGCGTGTATCAAAACATCGAACGTTACGGCAACACCTCGGCGGCCTCTGTCCCGATCGCATTGGACGAAGCGCGGCGCGGCGGCATCGTCGCCGACGGTTCGCTGATTCTCTCCGTGGCGTTCGGCGGCGGGCTGGTCTGGGGCGCCGCGCTCTATCGCCTGTGATTCGGTATTCCCTCAGGTGCCATGAAGACAGCGCTACTGTTTCCCGGTCAGGCATCCCAGTACGTGGGTATGGGCGCCGACTTGTATGCGGAGTATCCGCCGGCACGCGAAATGTATGGCCGTGCCAATGAAATCCTCGGTGTCGACATCGCCGCACTCTCCTTTCACGGTCCATCGGATGCGCTCGTCCGGACGGCGAACACGCAGCCGGCCATCTTCCTGCACTCTTGCGTCATGCACCGTCTCGCCGCCGATGCCGGACTGGTTTTTGACTTCGCTGCCGGACACTCACTGGGCGAGTACTCGGCTTTGGTGGCGTCCGGCGTGTTGACGTTTCACGATGGTCTCGTGGCGGTCCGCGAACGGGCGCGATTCATGCAGAACGCTTGCGAAGCCCACCCCGGCACGATGGCCGCTGTCCTGGGGCTGGACTTCGCCACCGTCGACGACGTCTGCAAGCGCGCCATGACCGTCGGCACCGTCGTCGCCGCGAACTACAACGGTGAACGCCAGATCGTGATCTCCGGCGACCTCCCCGGTGTCGAGGCGGCATCAGCACTGGCCTCGGAAGCAGGCGCCAAACGGGTCATCCGACTGGCCGTCGGTGGCGCGTTTCATTCGCCGCTCATGGAACCGTCGCCCCGAATGCTGGCGCCGGTGCTCGAGCGATTGCAGTTCGCCCCCGCGATGCGTCCGGTCGTCCTCAATGTTTCCGCCGAACCGACGACCGATCCGGCCGCCATCAAACCCGCGCTGATCCAACAATTGACCGCCCCCGTGCTCTGGTATCCGACCTTGCGGGCACTCTCGTCGGCGGGTGTAACCCGCATCATTGAAATCGGCCCCAAGACCGTCTTGCTGGGACTGGCCAAGCCGCTCTTCCGCGAAGCGGAACTGCTCTCGCTGGACACCGTCGTCGATCTGAAATCATTTGCGGAGAACCACGAAACCGTCCCTGCCCGTGGCGATTGAATTGCGATCAGGCAGTCTGTCCGATATGTCGACAACGCCCCCGAAGGCCGGCGAGACTCGCACGCCGGGTATGAGCGAGACGGTACGGTCGCGCGTGGCGCTGATCACCGGCGGTTCGCGCGGAATCGGCGCGGCCATCGCCGCCCGCCTGGCGGCCGACGGCCACAAAATCGCCATCAGTGGACGCGATCAAAGCGCGCTGACGCGCCGCGCTGAAGACGTGCGCTCGCTGGGCGTCGAGGTGCTGCCGGTGGTCGGCGATTTGCTCGATGCCGATGCCGCGAACCGTCTCATCGACCAAATCGAAGAGCGGTGGAGTGCGCCGGAGATTCTCATCAACAACGCGGGCATCACGCGCGATGGCCTCTTCATTCGGATGAGCGACGATGATTTCGACACTGTCATTCGCACCAATCTGACCGCGGCCTTCGCGCTCTCCCGGCGCTGCGCGCGCAGCATGATGAAGGCGCGCTGGGGACGGATCATCAATATCACGTCCGTCGTCGCCCAGATGGGAAATCCCGGACAGGCAAACTACGTGGCCGCCAAGGCGGGACTGATCGGTTTGACCAAGAGCATGGCGTTGGAGCTGGCCACGCGCGGTGTCACGGTCAATGCTGTCGCTCCCGGGTTCATTCAGACCGAGATGACCGCTGCGCTGTCCGAGGAACTCGCGGCGCGCTACTTGTCACGCATACCGTTGGGCCGTTTCGGTTCGCCCGCTGATGTCGCGGGGCTGGTGGCGTTTCTGTCCGGCCCGGAGGCCGCGTACATTACCGGACAGACCTTTCGCGTCGATGGGGGATTGCTGCTGGCATCCTGAGGAATGGGCCGGCAATTGGGCTTTCCCCGGAAGTCATGATTGTCCTATTATTGCAGGTTGGATCGGAGATTTACGGCACAGACAATTTGCTGGGGAGGATCGAGCATGGCGTCCGTCGAAGAGCGGGTCAAAAAGATCATCGTCGAGCAGTTGGGAGTCAATGCGGAGCAGGTCACCAGTGGCGCGTCGTTCGTGGATGATCTCGGAGCGGATTCGCTCGACACGGTCGAGCTTGTCATGGCCTTGGAAGAGGAGTTTGGTCTGGAGATTCCCGACGAAGAGGCACAGAAGCTCGCCACCGTGCAGTCTGCCATCGACTACATCAACGAGAAGGGCGAGGGCGGAGCCGACGACTAAGAGCGATGCCCTTCGCCGGCTGACCCGGGGCATCACTGACCGATGAGCACCAACGGCTACCATCGCAATGACCGTCCGCGCCACCGTGTCGTGGTGACCGGTATGGGTGCGCTCACGCCGATTGGTCTGTCGGTCGACGAGTTCTGGAGTGGTTTGCTGGAGGGGCGCTCCGGCGCGGCGCTGATCGACTCCTTCGACACCTCGCAGTTCTCCACGCGCATCGCCTGCGTGGTCAGGGGTTTCGACCCGGCCAGTGCCGCCGAACGCAAGGAGGCCCGTCGGCTGGATCGAGCCGAACTCTTCGCCCTGGCCGCCACGGCCGAGGCGATCAAAAGCGCCGGAGTCGATTTCGACACGCTGGATCGCGAACGCTGCGGCGTCGTGATCGGCTCGGGCATCGGCGGCATCGATACGTTCGAAAAACAACATTCGACGCTGCTGAATCAGGGTCCCGGACGCGTGTCGCCGTTCTTCATCCCCATGATGATCATCGATATGTGTGCCGGAATCGTGTCGCTGCGACACGGATTGAAGGGACCCAATTACGCCACCGTCTCCGCCTGCGCATCCTCGGCACATGCTATCGCCGACGCCGCCCGCATTATTGAACGCGGCGACGCCGACTTGATGATTACCGGCGGCGCCGAGGCCACCATCACCGCCGGTGCGCTCGCCGGATTCTGCTCGGCGCGCGCGATGTCGACGCGCAACGACGAACCCAAACGCGCCTCCCGTCCCTTCGATGTCAACCGTGACGGGTTTGTCATGGGCGAAGGCGCCGGCATCATCGTGCTCGAATCACTGGAACATGCCACCGCGCGGCACGCCAGGGTCTTAGGTGAGATTCTCGGCACCGGGATGTCGGCCGACGCCTATCATATCACCGCCCCGGCGCCGCACGGGGAAGGCGCGGTCCGGGCCATGCGCGCCGCGTTGAAGGACGCGGAAATCGAACCCGAAGACGTCGACTACATCAACACGCACGGCACATCGACCGATCTGGGGGATATCTGTGAGACCGAAGCGATCCGTTCCGTGTTTGGCGGCCACGCCGACAAACTGGCCGCAAACTCCACGAAATCCATGATCGGGCATTTGCTCGGGGCCGCCGCCGGCGTCGAATTGATCACCTGCCTCAAGACGATTGGAACCGGCACCGTTCACGGCACACTCAATCTCGAAGATCCCGATCCGAAATGCGACTTGAACTATGTGCCGCTGGTCTCGATCAAGCGGACCGTCAAGACGGCGATTTCCAATTCTTTTGGTTTCGGCGGGCACAACATCACACTTGTCGTCGGTGCGCCGCCGGGCAACGGCAGCACAGGAGCAACGTCGTAATACCGACACCGAGTCACACTGAGGGCCACACAACACCCGTAAGCGCCGGGAGCGGTTAGCCGGGAGGCGCTATCTGCGCCCTGCATCAGCAGGACGCAGATAGTTCTTCCCCACATTCCCGATCGAACCGTCGGCTTCCGCGCTCGGGTTCACTGGGACGTTGCGTCCCGGGACGACCGATGGGATTTTTATCACGACTCTTCAAGTCTCGCCGTACTGGCGACCAACCGACGATTTCGGCCGCGACGCTGCTGGGTTACCAGTTTCGCAGCCGTCTCCTCCTCGAAGAGGCGCTGACGCATCGTTCCTATGCGAATTCCGCCGGTACGCCGACAACGTACGAGCGCCTCGAGTTCCTCGGCGATTCGATCCTCGGACTGGTCGTGGCCGAACACCTCTATCGAACCCATCCCGACAAGACGGAAGGGGAACTCACCAAGCTGAAAGCGTCACTGGTCAACCTCAAGACACTGACCGCGGTGGCGCGACGCGAAGGGATTGCTCCCCACATCCAGCTCTCTCCCGAAGAAGACCGCGCCGGCGGTCGGCGTCGCGGCTCGATCCTCTCCGATGTCCTCGAGGCCGTGCTCGGGGCGATCTACCTCGATGGCGGGTTGCCCGCAGCGCAGGGGGTCATCGAACGCATCCTCATCGGCGAATTGACCAACACCCACCAGGAGTTTCTCGAAGTTAATTACAAGGGGGAACTGCTGGAGTATCTCCAGGGACGTGGCGAGGGCATGCCGCGTTACGAAGTCTCCGATGAGTCCGGTCCCGACCACCAGAAAACATTCACCGTCGTCGTGCACCGCAACGGGCAGGCGATCGGACGCGGTATCGGCACCAACAAGAAGGAAGCGGAGCAAGGTGCCGCGCGTGAAGCGCTGCGCTCACTGGGCATCCTCACGGAGATTCTCGAAGGCGCAAGAAAGCGCCGCATTCCGTCTGGTCCCGGCCATGCCCGCGCCGGCACGATTTAAGTAGCGTCACACGCGCGTCGAATCCGACGCCACCCGGAGAACCCGATGAATATCGTCGTCTGCATCAAACAGGTCCCGGAAATCGCCCTGGTCAAAGTGACGGCGACTGAGGGCGTCATCCTGCCGGCGGGAAAGGGGACCATGAATCCCTTCGATGAGTACGCGGTCGAGGAAAGCATCCGGCTCAGGGAGAAACACGGCGGCACCGTCACGGCGCTGAGCTGCGGTGGCGACGACGCCGTCTCCGGCCTGCGCGATGCCATCGCGCTGGGCGCCGACCGCGCGGTGCTGTTGGCCGATGCTGCCTTCGCCGGTTCTGACGGCGTGGCCATCGGGCGGATTCTCGCGGCCGCAATCGTTAAGCTCGGCGCGGTCGATGTCTGTCTGTTCGGCAAAAACGCCGTCGATACCGACCGGTCCGTCGTGCCGGGGGCCACCGCCGGAGCGCTGGGATGGCCGCAGGTCTTGTTCGTCAAACAGATCGCGGCGATCGCCGACCGCCGGGCCGAACTCCTGCGCACGACCGAGGACGGATTCGACCGTGTCTCCGTCACGCTTCCCGCGGTGATCAGCGTCGTGAAAGAAATCAACGAGCCCCGGCTGCCCTCGTTGAAGGGCAAGATCAAAGCCAAGAGCGCGCCGGTGGATCGCTGGAGCGCATCCGACTTGGGGATCGACGTGTCCCATATCGGAACGGGCTCGGCGACGCGCGTGCGCACGGTGACTCCGCCCGCCGAACGCACCGGCTGTGAAATGCTCACCGGCGATGCGCAGACGGTGGCCCGGTCGTTGTATCAAAAACTGCGAGAGCAGAAAGTCATTTGAAATTCATCGATTCCTCGCGTGCGTCGTGACATACGCAAATATCGCAATTCGATCGCTTAACGATGACCCGCTGAATCGACACTTCGCGGGCGATGGCCCCCGATGCCGTTCCCGGATGCCGGTTGACCCCCGCTGAGGTGATTTCTATCTTGCCCGGTCTCAAGCCCTGGGGACACGGGTCCCGAGCGAAGCCGAGGGAAAGGAGCGTTCGTGAAGGAGATTACATCCGAGGATATCCGCAACATCGCGCTCGTCGGCCACGGCGGGACCGGCAAAACATCGCTGACCGAGGCCATCCTCTTCTGTGCCGGGGCGCTCAATCGCATGGGATCGACCGATGCGGGCAACACGACCAGCGACTACACCGAAGAAGAGATCGCGCGGAAAATGTCGTTGGCGGTCTCACTGACACACTGTGATTGGAAGGGTCGTCACATCTCCGTCCTCGATGCTCCCGGTTACAGCGATTTCATCGGCGAGACGATTTGCTCACTGCGCGCGGCGGACACTGCGGTCTGCCTCCTGAATGCCACCGGCGGCGTCGAGGTCGGGGCCGAGCACACGCTGCAATTGCTCGACGAAGGCGATCGTCCGCGATTGTTCTATGTCAACAAGATGGACAAAGAACACGCCGACTTCGCCGCCGCCGTTGAAGCGCTGCGCGAACGCTACTCGACGAAGGCCGTTCCGGTGCAGTGGCCCATCGGCCAGGCGACCGAGTTCAAGGGCATCGTCGACTTGGTCACCATGAAGGGATACGCGGCCGACGGAAAGCCATCCCCGGTGGAGATGCCGATCCCCGATGCAGTTCGTCCCCAGGCCGAAGAGGCGCGTGGCCAAATGGTCGAAGCCGCGGCCGAATCCGATGATGCGCTGCTGGAGAAATTCTTCGAGTCGGGCGCATTAAGCGATGAGGAACTGGTCACCGGACTGCGCAAGGCCGTGGCCGATGGGAAAGTCTTTCCGATCCTCTGCGGCGCCGCCGCCACCGCCGCGGGCGTGCCGCTCTTCATGTCGTTTGTCGATCAGTTTGCACCGTCCCCCGCCGACCGTCCCCCGGTCGAGGGGACCAACCCGGCCGATGATCAGGCCGCGACCCGCCCGCCACGATCCGTCGCGCCGTTTTCGGCACTCGTGTTTAAGACCGTCTCCGAACCGCATGTCGGAGAACTGTCGATGGTGCGCGTGTTCTCCGGGCGGCTCGCCCACGGCGACGAAGTCATCAACACAACCCGCGATCAGACCGAACGCATCGGCCAGGTGTATCTGCTCAACGGCAAGGAGCGCAGCGAGGTCGGGACGCTCGTGGCCGGACAAATCGGCGCGGTCGTCAAGCTGAAAACCACGCACACCGGCGATACGCTCTCCGACAAGAAATATACCATCAAGCTCCCGCCGCTGGTGTTGCCCAGACCCGTTATCGAGATGGGCGTCAAGGCGAGCGCCAAAGGCGATGAAGACAAGATGGGCAACGGTCTGTCCCGGTTGCACGAGGAGGACCCCACGTTCTTCCACCGTGTCGATTCCGAACTGCGGCAGACGATCATCTACGGTCAGGGGGAGATGCACTTCGACGTCATCACCAACAAGCTGAAAAAGCGCTTCGGTGTCGAAGTCAACCTTGAGAAGCCGCGCATCCCGTATCGCGAGACCATCACCGGGAAGACCGAGATTGAGTTCAAATACAAAAAGCAAACCGGCGGACGCGGCCAGTATGGCCACGTGTTTCTGCGGATCGAGCCCCGTGGGCGCGGCGAGGGATATGAGTTCGCCGACGAAATCAAAGGCGGCGTCATTCCGTCGAAGTTCGTCCCGTCGGTCGAAAAAGGCGTCGTCGAAGCGATGCACGAAGGAGGGCTCTCCGGCCATCCGGTCGTCGATACGCGGGTCGCGGTTTTTTATGGATCGTACCACACTGTCGATTCCTCCGACATGGCATTCAAGACCGCCGGCCTGATGGCATTCAAAGAGGGTTTTTTGAAATGCCACCCGGTGATGCTCGAACCGATTTACAATGTTGAGATCATGGTCCCGGATGACTTCACCGGGGATGTGATGGGCGACATGTCGAGCCGTCGCGGCAAAATCATGGGCATGGACCCGATGGGGAAGTGGCAGAAGATTCGCGCGCAGACGCCGCAGGCCGAGTTGTACAAATATGCCACCAAGCTGCGGTCATTGACTCAGGGGCTGGGGACTTATTCCAGCGAGTTTTCCCACTACGAACTGGTGCCGCGCGAGTTCGCCGAACAGGTGATCGAAGAAGCCAAAGCCGCCAAGAAAGCCGCCGAGGCATAGCGGCAGTTCTCACGTCCGCGTGTGGGGCCCAATGAAATCACCGTGTGCATCATCCGCCGTCAGGTTGTTATTCATCGTCCTGACCGTTGCGGCTGTCCTCGCGCCGTTGTCACAGGCGTACTCTCAGGACTACGCGACTCCGAAGTGGCTCCTCTCCGTTTCCGGCGGTCTGGCATTCCCAACCGGGCGATTTGCCGAAACCAACCCCGATGCCGATCCGCCCAAGGCCGGTCACGACAACGGCTATGATGCCTCAGCCGCTATCGGCATGTTCCTCTCACCCGCCGTGGCTGTCGGCATTTCCGGCGACTACAGCCGATTTGACATCGATTTCGAGGGTCTTCCCGTCAATCCCGACGATCGGGGACACACATCGACCGTGTCGGGGCATGTCTGGATCAAATACCAGTTGAGTGGCGGCTTTGCGCGCTGGCAGCCATATGCCAAAATCGGGCTCGGCGCCGGGCGTCCCACCGGCCAGGTCGACTATGACGTACCGGTTGCATTTTCCGTCAACGACTCGACCGTTCTGGCGACCAAACTGGAGAGCGTCGTGAAGACGTCATTCTCGTTCCTGGCGGCATTAGGCGTGCTGATTCCGATCACCAATCAAGTCGGCATTTCCATCGAACCGGCCTATCGAACTGTCTCGACCAAAGGGGCAGGACGCACCGACAAGATCCACACAGTCGACGGCGATGTCTTTGAAACCGAAATCGGGACTGATTCGGGCGGTGGAACCGTGCGTCTGAAGGCAAAATCCAACACCGATTGGTGGGAAATCCGCGGCGGAATCGTCATCATGATCTGACCGGCAGTGCCAGATTCCGCATAAACCATTGCCTGGCAATATCTTGACGGCATAGGCAGCCGGAGACAGGTCACCAACTTTTTTGTAAGCGATTGACAATTCTACTCTTGACAGGTTGATGGCTCCGGCGTTTACTCTGGCCGACCGTTGGCGGGAACGGTCATTTTTTGCAATGCTCGCACTACTGATTGTGGAAACAGGGAAGATCTAAACAACCGGAGGAGGGTCCATGAAGAAATTAGTACTGATTTGTGCCGCAACAGTGTTGGGACTGTTCGCGATCGCCGGTAGCGCGCATGCCGGAGCAGGCGTCGGAGCGACATGGTATTATGGTTCGATCATTCCCGACATCACGATCCCCATCAAGATGGAATCCGGGATGATCATCGAACCGCGACTGGGCTTTACCAACATCAGCTACGACGAAGGCAGCAGTTCGCAGGCGGCCGGCAGCGTCTACTCCTATGGCGGCACCGCCATCCGTTTGGGCGTCAGCGGTGAGTTCCCGTTCGGTGAGGCCACCGCGGCTCACCCGATGATCGGCGCCTGTGTCGGTGTTCAGAATATCTCGCCCGACGTCGAGGGGCTGGATAGCTGGACGGATTTCTTCGTCGACGCGTTTGTCGGGGGCACCGCCAGCTTAACGGACGGCTGTGATGCCGGTGTCCGTGCCGGAGTCGAGCTCTGGATGTATGGCGAGCAGAAGGCCGGTGATGTCGTTGTCGAGCCCTCGGCGACCGAGATCGCCACGTTCGTCCAGTTCTTTATGCGTTGGTGGCTCTGGGGGCAGTAAACCGTCTTGGACAATCGAAGTTCAACCCGCCCGAAACACTGTTTCGGGCGGGTTTTCTTCTGATATTCGACGTCGACTCCATGTAGGTTGGAGCCACGCCAGCCCCTTGTGGTCTGGTCCAACCGGACATTATCTTAATCCATTGCGCGAGCTTAGCAGACGGAGCGTTGACATCTTATGTCCGGACATTCCAAATGGTCGACCATCAAGCGCAAGAAAGGCAAGACCGATGCCGCGCGCGGACGGATGTTCACCCGTCTGATCCGCGAAATCACGGTGTCCGCCCGCGAAGGGGGCGGCGATCAGGACTCCAATCCCCGTTTACGCACCGCCGTCGCAGCCGCCAAGGCGGCCAACATGCCCGCCGACAACATCAAGAAAGCAGTTCAGCGAGGCACCGGCGAACTGCCGGGGGTCACCTACGAAGAAATCCTCTATGAGGCCTATGGTCCCGCCGGAGTGGCGATTCTGATGCGCACACTGACCGACAATCGCAACCGCACCGTCGGTGAATTGCGCCATCTGCTGAGCCGTTTCGGCGGCAATATCGGCGAGACCGGAAGCGTCAATTGGGTTTTCCAACGCCTCGGCCAGTTCGAGATCGATGCGAAGTCGGCCCCGGAGGATACGGTGCTCGAGATCGCGATGGAGTCGGGGGCGACCGACATGAGCAGCGACGGTGACACCTTTACGATTATTTCACCGATGGCCGAATTCGATTCGGTCAGGACGGCGCTGGAACGTAAGGGGATCCGGCCCACCAGCGCGGAGTTGACCATGGTGCCGCAGTCCTATATTCGACTCGAAGGGCGCGACGCCCAGACCATGTTGAAGTTGATGGATGCGATCGAAGACCACGAGGATGTGCAGAACGTCTACGCCAACTTCGATATTGACGATGAGTTGATCGAAGAATTCAGCGCACAAAATTGATACCGGCTGTCGGTGAGTGTTCCGCCCCGGAATCTGGGGCGTTTTTTTGTGGTACCCATGCCGGATGCCGTAGTCTATCCTATCGGCGCGCGATCTGCGCGGTGCGTCATGAAAGTATTTGGCATCGATCCCGGACTGAGCACGACCGGCTGGGCCGTGATTCATCAGGCCGACGACGGCGTTAGTCTCGACGCGTCAGGAGCAATCCGGACCGATTCGTCCCTGCCGCTGCCGATTCGCCTGCTGTGTTTGTTTGAAGAGTTGCAGGATGCGCTGACGCGGCATAGGCCGCAGGTCGTGGCCATCGAAGAAGTGTTCGTCGCGCGCGATGCGCGCGCCGCACTGGCCTTGGGTCAGGCCAGAGGCGCGGCGCTGTTGGCGGCGTCGATGAACGGCCACGAAGTGCACTCGTACTCTGCCTTGGAGGTCAAGCAATCGATTACCGGCAACGGCCGCGCATCCAAAGAACAGGTGGGGTACATGGTATCGCGCCTTCTCAATCTCGCGTCGGCGCCGAAGCCCGCCGACTGCGCCGATGCCGCGGCGATCGCGCTGTGCCACTTAAATCGCGCCTCCATACCGGATGTGCTGCGCGCGTCCGAACGTCCTCGCGTGGGGGGGGCGCGATGATCGGATTTGTCGAGGGCGAATTGATCGAGCGCCACCCGACGCGCGCGGTGATCTCCTGCGCCGGAGTGGGATATGAAGTCGCGGTGCCGCTGTCGACCTTCGACCGTTTGCCCGATGTCGGCCAGAGCTGTCGCATCCTGACACGGCTGGTTGTGCGTGAAGATGCCCACCTGCTCTTCGGGTTTTCATCGCACGAAGAGCGGACCCTCTTCGACCAGCTCTGCTCGGTGTCCCGCGTCGGGCCGAAGCTGGCCCTGTCGGTGCTCTCCGGTCTGTCCGTGCCTGAAATTAAAGGCGCGATCGCGAAAGAAGATGCGGGTCGTTTGGCGTCGATTTCCGGTGTCGGCAAGCTCACCGCGCAGCGTATTTGTGTCGAACTGAAGGACAAAGTCAGCGCCGATGGCGCCCTGACCCGCATCGGACGGCCCGGTGGAGAGGGGATCTATCACGAGGCCGTCACGGCGCTCATTGTTCTGGGGTATTCCCGTTCCGAAGCGCAGGATGCCGTGGAGCGCGCGATGAAAAAGTCGCCCGGAGTCGTTGAAGTCGAAGAGCTGGTGCGCCACGCGCTGGGTTCTCCGGCGCGCTGAGTCAACCGATCATGGCCGCGATGCGTAAAAGCGATGTGACCAACCGACTGCCGGAACATGGCGTCATCACCCACGACCGCCTGACCGCGCCATCGCCGCAGCCCGACGATCTGGCGGCCGAGGGGTCGGTACGCCCCCGGCGCTTTAGTGAGTTCCTCGGTCAGTCGGCATTGGTCGACAATCTCAAAGTCTTTATCACCGCCGCGCGCCAGCGCGGTGATGCGCTCGATCATGTGCTGCTATATGGTCCGCCCGGATTGGGCAAGACCACGTTGGCGCACATCATCGCCAATGAACTCGATACCGAACTGAAGAGCACGTCCGGCCCGGCGCTGGAACGCGCCGCCGATTTGGCGGGGTTGTTGACCAACTGCGGCGAGCGCTCCGTGCTGTTCGTCGATGAGATCCATCGGCTCAATCCCACTGTCGAAGAATACTTGTACCCGGCCATGGAAGATTTTTCGCTCGATATCATGATCGACCGCGGCCCGGCGGCACGCGCGGTCAAACTGCCGCTCAAACGGTTCACCCTCATCGGCGCGACCACCCGTGCGGGTCTGCTGACATCGCCGCTGCGTTCCCGGTTCGGGGTCGTCGGCCGTCTCGATTATTATTCGGGCGACGATCTGGCGGCCATCGTCCGTCGTTCGGCCGCCATCCTCGATGTCGACATCAGCTCCGAGGGCGAGCAGGAAATCGCCCGGCGCGCGCGCGGAACGCCGCGCATCGCCAATCGTCTGCTGCGGCGCGTCCGCGACTTCGCGCAAGTGCAGGGTCAAAAGACGATCGACCGCACGGTCGCCGATGATTCGTTGCGTTCGCTCAATGTCGACGCCTCCGGTCTCGATGAAATGGACCTCAAAATCCTCGAAACCATCGTGCACAAATTCCACGGCGGGCCGGTTGGGCTGAATACACTCGCGGTGGCTGTCGCCGAAGAATCCGGGACCATCGAGGAGATTTACGAGCCGTTTCTGATTCAGGAGGGGTTTCTCGACCGCACGCCGCGCGGGCGGTCCGCCACGCCGCGCGCATACGAGCACCTCGGGGTGGTCCAAAAGGCGGCAGGGGCCGGGCGCCTGCTCTGATCCGCCACTGGTCGTGGCCTTCACCTCTTTCGAGCACACAGTATGGCCAGCGGGTCGCAAACGTCGGAACTCGGACGGTTGCTGATTGTCATCGGCGGCGCGGTGCTCATCATCGGCATCGCCGTGGTTCTGATCGGTCGCGCCGGCTGGCCGTGGAGACCGCCTGGCGATATTCTGCTTCGCGGGCGCGGGTGGAGCGTGTGGATTCCGATCACGAGCAGTATCATCCTCAGTTTGTTGCTCACCCTGATTCTGAATATCTGGCGGCGGCATTGATGTGAAGACCGCGCAGCTCGACTATGAACTCCCCCCGGTGCTGATCGCGCAGCACCCGATGCGCGTGCGACGTCATTGCCGATTGCTGCGTCTGAGCCGGCAGGACGGTTCGACGGCGCATCACCGGTTCGACGAGCTGCCGCAGTTGCTGGATCGCGGCGACCTGCTCGTCGTCAATGATGCGGCCGTCATCCCGGCGCGGCTTCTGGGACAGCGTGCCCCCGGCGGCGGGCAGGCCGAAGTGTTACTGCTCGAAAAGCTGGGCCGACGCCGTTGGCGGGCGATGGTCCGCCCCGGCCAGCGGCTGCGCGACGGGGCGGTCGTCGAGTTTCCGGATCGCAACGGCGATGCGTTTGCGGCGCGCGTTGAATCGGTCGCCAACGATGGCACACGCGTCGTTACGTTTCACGGTCACGGACAATTCGATGTGTGGCTGAAAGCCGTCGGCCATGTCCCGCTGCCGCCGTATATCGACCGTCCCGACCAGACACGAGACCGGCGCGACTACCAGACGGTCTTCGCGCGGCACCCCAATTCCGTGGCGGCGCCTACCGCCGGGCTGCACTTCGACAAGCCGCTGATCGCCCGGTTGCGCGCGCGCGGCATCGCGCTGGCGGCTATCACGCTCGACGTCGGCGCGGGGACATTTCGACCGATCAAGTCCGACCGGATCGAGGACCATCACATGGATGAGGAACGGTTTTCGATTTCGTCGCGCACTCTGAGGGTGCTGGCGGCACGGAAACACACCGGGCGCATTATCGCCGTCGGCACGACCGTCACACGCACGCTCGAAACCCTGGCGACGCACCCGCAATGGCGCAAGCTGTCAGAGCGCTCAGATTCTCCGACACAACCGGGCAGCGTCTCTGTCGGGAGCGTTGAGGGTCGTACTGATTTGTTCATCCGTCCCGGCTGCCGATTCGCACTGGTCGATGGACTCATCACCAACTTTCATTTGCCGAAGTCGTCGCTGCTGGCGCTGGTCGCGGCCTTTGCCGGACTCGATTCGGTGATGGCGGCCTATCGGGAGGCGGTCGAACAGCGGTATCGATTCTATAGTTACGGCGATGCGATGCTGATCCTGTAGCGACATGTCCGCGCAACCCACAACCGGAGTGATTATCGCCGCCGCCGGATCTTCGGAGCGCCTGGCGGGCGACCGCCCGAAACAATGGCGTCCGCTCGCTGGGATGACGCTCGTCGAGCGTGCCCTGCGCTCGTTTCAATCCGAGCCGGTCGACGGCGTGGCGCATCTGGTGCTGGTCGTCGCGGCGGGCTGGGAAGAATTAGCGCGGGCGACGCTGCGCGAACCCCGTGTGAGCGTCCACGTCGTGACCGGAGGCGCCACCCGCAGCGAATCGGTGCGCAATGGGCTTGAGGCGATGCCGCCGGATATTGACGTGGTCGCCGTTCACGACGCCGCGCGTCCGTTCTGGCCGGTCGCACGCTGGACCGCGCTCGTAGCGTCGCTGCGCGATGCCGATGGCGCCGTGCTCGCCGTTCCGGTGCCGGATACCCTCAAGGACGATCGCGCCGCTGGCTGCCGCACGATCGACCGCAAAGGCCTCTGGCTGGCGCAGACGCCCCAGGCGTTCGTGGCAGCATCGGTACGAGCCGCGCACGACCGCGCCAAGAGGGAATCGTATTGCGGCACCGACGATGCCGAGTTGGTCGAACGCAATGGCGGACGGATTGCCCTCGTCGAATCGGATTCCACCAACTTCAAGATCACAACAAATGAAGACTGGCGTCTGGCCGAGCGGATCGTGTCGAATACTCCCGTGAGCGCGACCCGTGTTGGGATCGGCTTTGATGCGCACCGTTTGGGGGGAGAGGGCCCTCTCATCCTGGGCGGAGTACGATTCGCGGATGGCGGCGGCCTGATCGGCCACTCCGATGGTGACGCGCTGTTGCATGCGATTTGTGACGCACTGCTCGGGGCCGCCGCGCTCGGCGACATCGGCCGTCACTTCCCACCGAGCGATCCGAATTTCTCCGGAGTCGACTCACGCGAACTGGTTCGTGCCACAACCGGGCTGTTAGCGAGGGTCGGATATGCTCCGTGCCAGGTCGATTGCGTCGTCATGGCCGAGGTTCCGCGACTGGCGCCGCAAATCAATGCGATGCGGGCGATCATCGCCGCCGACCTCGGGCTTGCTCTCAGCACGGTATCGGTCAAGGCAACCACGACCGAGACGATGGGTTTTGTCGGGCGTCGCGAAGGTATTGCCGCGCAGGCCATCGCGACCATTCGTGCGATTCAGCCATGAACGCGCCACAGGACACGATCTGACATGGAATTTTCCGATTCCTGGAGTTCGCTGCTCTGGCTGCAGTCGTTCTGGTGGTCGGTCGGTCTGTTCTTTGTCGCCGCCCTGACCGAGATGATCTTCCCGCCGTTTCCGGGTGATGCCGTCTTCTTCCTCGGACTCGTCGCCGTCCAATCCCAGCAACAACCGCTGCTGGCGGCGTTTGTCGCCGCGCTGCTGGGCGGAGCGCTCGGGTATTCCTTGCTGTATTGGTTCGGACGCTTGAAAGGACGCAAACTCTTTCGCCCCGGACGGCGCGGAATGTTCTCCGAGGCGGTCTTAATCAAACTGGAACGCTGGATCAAGCGCTGGGGGTGGCTGGTGATCGTCGCCGGGCGCTTTCTGGCCGGTGTGCGTTCGGCGGTGCCATTGGTGGCGGGAGTCGGACGTTACCAGCCGATCACTGCGCACGTCCTGGGCGTGATATCGATACTCCTGTGGAACGGCATCCTCGCCTATCTGGCGCTTCGACTTCACAAAAATTGGGTTACCGTCTCGCGCGTCTGGGACACTTACACCTTGGCGGTTTTGGCGGTCCTTGCTACCATAGCAATCCTCTGGTTTGTGATGACGAGGCGACAGACGAAAGCATCCGAGCGTATACCACAGTAATGGGGGCATCATGAAGGTTCTGGTTCTGGCAGGGGGACGGTCCGCGGAGCGCGATGTGTCGCTGGCGACCGGTGCGGCCGTATGCGCGGCACTCACCGAGACGGGCTATGACGTGATGGTGCTCGATCCGGCGGTTTCATCGCGGGCACTCGATTGGTCGCCCGATGTTTTGACCGCCCGGATCGGCGTCACGCCTCCCGAGGACGAGGACGAATCGCCCATCGTGGCCGATCATGTCTCGACTCTCACACCCGCCGATCTGGCCCCGGCCGGTGTCGGCGATGTCGATTTGGTGTTCATCGCCCTTCATGGCGGCGATGGCGAAGACGGACACGTGCAGGCGCTGCTGGATGCCGCCGGCGTCGCCTATGTCGGCTCCGGTATGCTGGCTTCCGCATTGGCAATGGACAAAAACGCCGCCAAACGGATCTTCATCGCCGAAGGGATACCGACTCCGAATTGGCGCGTGGCCGATCGCGGCGAAATCGTGTCCTATCAGGAAAGTGTCGTCGCCCTGGGACTCCCATTGGTCGTCAAGCCGAATGCGCAGGGCTCGACCGTCGGCCTGAGCATCGTGAAAGCCGAAAGCGGCTGGGAACCCGCCCTGGCCGAAGCGTTTCGCTGGGACAGACGACTGCTCGTGGAGGAATTCATCCCTGGACGAGAACTCACCGTGGCCATCCTCGCCGGTGAAGCGCTCCCGGTCATCGAGATCAAGCCGTCGCACGGCATTTACGACTACGAGTGCAAGTACACCAGCGGACGCACCGACTACATTTGCCCCGCCGAGTTGACCCCGAAGCAGACCCGCGCCATACAGGAACAGGCGGTGTCGGCGTTTCGCGCGCTCGGATGCCGCGACTATGCCCGCGTCGATTTCCGGATGCGCGATGACGGCCCGCTCTACTGCCTCGAGGTCAACACGCTGCCCGGTATGACGCGGACATCGTTGGTTCCCAAGGCGGCCCGTGCGGCGGGAATCGAATTCCCGCAGCTCATGCGGCGGTTGTGTGACTCGGCGATGCGGCATCAGTCGCGCACGACGGCGGCGAAGGTCTCCGCGTAAGCGATGGCGCGTTTCCGCAGCCCCCGGCCATCGTCATGACATTCGCACAGACCCGCCGTCGATCCGGAACGGCTCGCCTGCGCCCGCCCGGCGGCGGTCGTTATGCCGCAATCATCTTCGACATGGGCGGCACGCTCATTGAATACGAAAACATCCCGTGGCCCCGGTTGTATGGGATCAGTCTCGATGCTGTGCGACAGTATCTCCGTCGGTCCGGACGCTCCCTGCCGCCCCGGCCGGTGTTTCGCCGCCAATTCGACGCGCTGTTGAATCGTCGCCGGCAACTCATCCGCGCCCAGATGCGTGAATACCGAATCGGCGAACTCCTGCGCTCGCTGTTGCGCTCGGCGGGCATACGTCTGCAACGCGACGAGTTGGGCACGGTCGCCGATGCTTACTACTCCGTGATCAGCCGACAGGCCAGCGTCTACGCCGACTCGGAATCGACTCTGCGCGCCGTGCGCGACGCCGGGTACTCAATCGGCCTGCTCTCCAACACCTGTTTCCGTGTCGCCGATCACCGTCACGATCTGGAACGCTTCGGATTGTGGCGCTATCTCGACGCGGCCGACTTCACGTCGACCGGACGCTACCGTAAGCCGCACCCCGATGCCTTTCGCCGCATCGGACGCCGTCTCGGTGTGCCGTTGAAGCGGTGCCTGTATGTCGGAGACCGACAGTATGAAGATGTGCAGGGGGCGCAGGGCGTCGGCATGACGCCGGTGCTGGTCCGCCGGCCCGGCTTCCGGTACACTCCGGGGCTGACACGATCGGTGGAAATCCGCAATGTCGGCGCGTTGCGGCGCCATCTCAATCTGGATTAATCGGCCAATTCGGGATTGAGTCGCCGGATGCGAATGTGTTACCTTCGCGCTTTCGTGTCGATTGCTGAAATGTCACGATACTGACGGGAGGATCTTTTGGATCGAACGGAACGACTATTGGCTGCACTGACAGAGGCGCATGGCGCACCCGGGAGCGAGTCTGCGGTCCGCCGCGTCATGGCGGAGCACATGCCGTCCCATGCGGAGCTCTCGTCGGACAAACTCGGCTCGCTCATCGCCAAAGTGGCCGGACGCTCCGAGTCGCCCCGCGTGCTGGTCGGCGCGCATATGGATGAAGTCGCATGGATCGTGCGTGAAGTCACCAAGGATGGATTTCTAAAGGTGTATCCGCTCGGCGGCTGGTGGGGGCATGTCATGCTCTCGCAACGGGTCGTCGTGCATGGCGACAAGGGACCCGTCGTCGGCGTCTTCGGATCGACGCCGCCGCATCTGCTGCCGGACGAGGAGCGCAAGAAAGTGATCGCCCCGCGCGACATTTACATCGACGTCGGCGCGGCCGAGGGATTCGATGTCGCGCGCAAGCTCGGCATCCGCAACGGTCACTATGTGACGCCGATGGCCGACTTCCAGATCATGGGCAACCCGCAGCTCTACCTGGCCAAGGCCTTCGACAATCGCGTCGCCTGCGCATTGGTGTGCGATCTCATGCAGGCCACCAGGCCCAAGTCCCTGCCGAACACCCTCTATGGTCTGGGCAGCGTGCAGGAGGAAGTCGGCTTGCGGGGAGCGGGCACCTCGGCATGGGCGGTCGATCCCGATGTGGCGCTCATCGTCGATGTCGGCATCGCCCGCGACACGCCCGGCATCAAGGAACCGGGGGAGAAGCTCGGCGGCGGCGTCGCGATCGACATATTCGATGCGGGAATGATCCCCAACGGCAATCTGCTGCAACTGGTGATCGACACCGCCGACCGCAACCGCATCAAATACCACCTCTCCTCGATGGAACGCGGCGCCACCGATGCCGGACGGGTCCACATCTCGCGCGCCGGCGTCCCGACCGTATCGCTGGGACCGGCCGCACGCTACATCCACTCCCACAACTCCATCCTGTCACGCTACGACTACGATGCCACGCTGAAACTGCTCAAGGCCGTGGTCAAACAGCTCGATGCTGCGACTGTGGCCGGTTTGACCGATCGCCCAACGAAGCGTGTCTCCGCGCGACGTCCGGCCGTCAAGACAAAGCGCCCGGCCCGCAAAGGACGCACGCGACGATAGATGCCTGTCCGGTTCACCGATACGCGACGGCGCGCGCTGGTCGATTTCGAGCCGCTGAGACCGGGCGAAGTGCGCATGTACACCTGCGGCCCGACCGTCTACAACTTCGCGCACATCGGCAATTTTCGCACATTCATGTTCGAGGACCTGCTGCGCCGCTTTCTCAAGTGGCGCGGGTTTGCCGTCACGCAGATCATGAACTTAACCGACATCGACGACAAAATCATCAAGGCCTGCAATGCCGCGGACATCTCTCCGGCGGAGTTTACGGCCCCCTATAAGGAAGCGTTCTTCGAGGATGTCGACATGCTGCGCATGCAGCGCGCCGAGGTCTATCCCGAGGCGACGGCGCACATCCCGGAGATGGTGACGCTCACCGAAGCCCTGCTCGAACGCGGCCACGCATACAGAGCCGATGACGGCTCGATCTACTTCCGCATCGCCTCGTTTCCCGAGTACGGACAATTGTCGCACATGGACTTGACCGAGCTCAAGGCGGGGGCCCGTGTCGCCTCCGATGAATACGAAAAAGACCAGGTCTCCGACTTCGCCCTGTGGAAGAACTGGGATGAGGCCGACGGCAACGTATTCTGGGAGACATCCCTCGGCAAGGGCCGTCCGGGATGGCATCTGGAATGCTCCGCGATGTCCATGAAATACCTCGGTGCGGAGTTCGACATTCACACCGGCGGGGTCGACAACATCTTCCCGCATCACGAAAACGAAATCGCGCAATCGGTCTGCGGCACTGGAAAACCGTTCGCCCGCTACTGGCTGCACTCGGAGCATCTCCTGGTCGAAGGACACCGCATGGCAAAGTCGCTGGGCAACTACTACACATTGCGCGACGTGGTTGCCAAGGGGTACTCGCCGTTGGCGGTGCGCTATCTCTTGTTGTCGACCCACTACCGCCAGCAGCTCAACTTCACCTTCGCCGGACTGGATGGCGCGCGCAGCGCCATCGAACGCCTCCGGGACTTTCAGCAGCGCCTGGGCGAGATCACCGATGAGGGAGATGCCGGCTCCGACTACGCCACGATGGTCAGCGAAGCCCAATCCGGATTCGGCGACCACCTCGACGACGATCTGAACGTCTCCGGCGCACTCGGTGTGCTCTTTGACTTCATCCGCGACACATACAAGCGAATCGATTCGGGTGCCCTCAATCGCGCCGAGGCGGCTCTGGCGCTGGTATTCTTGAAGAGCGCCGATCGAATCCTCGATGTCTCAACGCCCGAGAGTGCCGGCGGCGTCGATGAATCGTTGGTGGAGAAGCTGATCGAAGAACGAAAACAGGCGCGCGGCCGCAAAGACTTCAAACGCGCCGACGAGATTCGCCGGCAGTTCGATCAGATGGGTGTCGTGCTGGAAGACACGCCCGCGGGCACGCGTTGGAAGCTGCGGGTGTGATGCTCATCTCCGTTGTCCACGCGCCGCCCCGCGTCGTGTAAACTCTTCGAAGTACACCGCGTAGTCCGCATCCGAAAACAGCACGAACCGAATCAAATCGAACACGTCGGCGTGTTCATCGACGAACGCGGACACCGTATTAATGGCAATCGGCGACGCTTCTTTGATCGGATATCCATATGCCCCCGTCGAGATCGACGGAAAAGCCACCGTGCGCGCACCCACTTCGACCGCACGCTTCGAACTCTCGCGATAAGCCGATGCGAGCTGATCGGCGTCCGAACGCAGCCCGCCGTAAATCGGTCCGACCGCGTGAATTACCCAGCGCGCCGCGAGCTTACCGCCGCCGGTCACGACCGCCTGCCCGGTCGGACAGCGTCCGATCTTCCGGCACTCTATCATGATCGTCGGGCCGCCCGCGCGATGGATGGCGCCGTCGACCCCGCCGCCGCCCCGCAGCGAAGTATTGGCGGCATTGACGATCGCGTCGGTCCGTTCACGCACAATATCCCCCCGCACAATCTCCAAACGCGTTGTCCCTCTGTTGAATCCCAGTTCCGGCATATTCTCGCCTGCGTCGGCGCTCTGGCGGCGGACGTGCGCCCGATCCGGAGCATATATCGTCATCACGCGCGGGTCAGCGACTTTTGCTCGATCTGGTCGAGCACCGTACCCTGAGTCTGGTCACTCCCCGACAACTGTGACGGAATGACCCCACGGATTCGGAATTTTTTTCCGCTCTGAGAGTCTCCGCTCGGCCGTCCGGCCGAGTTAACCCGTTGCCCCTGAATGCTATGCAATTCTTTGCAGCGGTTGGCAATGCCGTTGCAAGGGGGACTTGACGAAACGGGGATGGTATACCCAGCCCCGTCATTATGGCGACGAACCAGCACAATTCGGCCCAGGCCGGTCCCGCACCAACCGTCGCCGCGTCGGACGGCGGCGGCAGTCAGGCGGCCGACCGGACGGACCTCAGGCGTCGCGATAACACTATATCGATAACTATGTCACATACTATTCCACATAACGAGCGGCCGCGCGGCCACGCTGTGAATGGGACAACCACGCACGGCCAACGGGGCCGAGGGGCAATCTAACGCAGGGAGCGGACAGCATGCCGATGATGATGGCGCCACGGACGGAGATGTCGGAGTTTGCGGACACCCGCACAGGCAAGACCACGCGACGCAGCCGCAACACCCAGGATGTCTCCCGTCAATGGGAGGCGTACCGCCACACCCGCGATCCGAGAATCCATCAGGAACTGATGCTCCGCTATTTGCCCTTGGTCCGCAATGTCGCCGGCCGCATGGCGCACGGCTTTCCCAAATCCGTGGAGCTGGCCGACTTGATCTCCACCGGCGTCATCGGCTTAAACGAAGCCCTGAAGAATTTCGATCCCGACCGCGGGGTCAAATTCGAGACGTTTGCGGTGCCCCGGATCCGCGGTGCCATTCTCGATGAGCTGCGCGCCCTCGACTGGGTGCCGCGCTCCACCCGGGCCAAGGCGCGCGAGATCGACCGCACTACGGTCTACCTCGAAAACAAGCTGGGACGTGTCCCCACGCGCTCGGAGATGGCCGATCACATGAAAATCTCCGCCGATGATCTGGCGTACGCGCTCGAGGATGTCTCCGGCACCACGCTGCTGTCCCTGGATGAATTGGTCTACCGCGAAGAGGACAATCGCCAGGTCCCGCGCGTCGAGACGCTGGAATCGCCCCAGAACGACACCGTGCTCGGCGACATCGAACGCCAACAGTTGCGCGCCTATCTCATCAACGCCGTCTCCAATCTGTCCGAGCAGGAAAAGCTCGTCATCGCGCTGTACTACTACGAAGAACTGACCTTACGGGAGATCGGCGAGGTCATGCATATCTCCGAGTCGCGCGTCTCGCAAATCCACACCAAGTCGGTCGGCAAGCTGCGCGCGCTGGTGCGCGAACGCTTCGGATTCTGAGCGGACAGGCCGCTGACGGGACCGTGGAGATTCCGGAATGAACGCCGATACCTCACCGTTTCGCATGATCCGGCTCGAATGCCCCGTCTGCACGACCATCAATGACTTTGAGCAAATACGTCCCGGCGCGTTCACCGAAGGCGACCGCGACACCGATTTTTGCCCCCGGAATCACCAGTGGACAAACCCGAAATACCAGGCCATCCATCCGCTCCTGTACTTCACCGCCACCTGCTCCTCGTGCCACTACACGCGCGAGCTCAACAGGACATTTCCGGGTTGGAAAAACGACGCTGAATTTTGTGCGGTCCGTCAGCCCCGCCTGCGACAGCAACACCTGCAGGCGCTGGCCGATCCCGATGGATTGCTGCGACGTCTCGGCGGCAATCTCTGGCCCCAACAGTATCCGACGGCCACGGCGATCAACAAGCTGCTGATTGCCATCTTCGACGAACTGCTGTCCGATAGACCCTCGGCCACGGACCTGGGGCGCTGGTTTTTGCGTGTCGCCTGGTTGTTCCGTGAAGGATACCCCGCGTCGGAGGGGAGTGCCACTCCGCGCACACAGTTGCGCCGTCGCCTCTTTGCCTCCCTGGATCGATTGAAATCGTCGTTGCAGCAAGTCACCGCCCAGCTCGCCGAGGTCATCGACTTTGCGCAGTCGCACCCCGAATCGTTGGCATCCGATCAGCATGACCTGCGCACGCCCGCGCAGTGCCGCGGCGAATTTGCCCGCTGGATGGAGGTACAATCCGCTCTCGGCGCCGACATCAACGGTATCATCACCATACTCACCGATGAGGGCCGCATGCTGTTCGGCGCCGGCGGCGACCGATCCGCTCCGGCAGAGCGCTACGGCGACTACCCGTCGTACGGTGCGTTTTTGAATTCTCTCCAACAGATCGCCGCGTGGGCTCCGGCGAGTGAGCCGGATGCATTGGCGCAGGCATACGACTATCAATGCCGGGCGCTCGAGGCGGCGTCGGTCAGCGACACCGACACTTCACGATTGCAGTTGATCTACATGGCCGGTGAGATCGCGCGCCGCCTCGGCCGGACGCCTGAGGCCGAGCGCCACCTGACGCAGGCCACGCTCATCGGACGCGCCTGCGTCCAGAACGGCGGTGACGATCGCTGCCAGACGGCCCTGGCGCGGCACATCGTCGGATTGGCAACGCAACAGTTGACCCGTCTTGAAGAATTCACATTGAGCAATTTCAAGGTTTGAAGACAGCGGTCTTAACAGTTCAGGGGGAGGGACATCAGAATGACCACCAGAAAAGCGGCAACCGCGAAGCCGGCGCCCGCCGGTACCGCCAAGAGCAAGTCTCAGAAGCGTCGTTATGTCCGACTGGAAGTGTTCTCACCGGTTGAGATTACGCCGATCGTAGTGGATCGCGCCGAAAACCGCGTGCGCCGCCACCCGCACAAGAAGGCGGGCGTCCTGCTGAATCTCTCCGGCGGCGGCGTCCTCATCTCGACGACCGATACGATGGAGGAAGAAGACGTCGTGTTGATGCGCTTCGACATCAAGGGATTCGACAGTCTCAACAACATTCTCGGACGGGTCAAGCGCGTCGAGCTACGCGACGACGGCGAACGGCTCGTCGGCGTGGAGTTTCTCTCACCCCGGCAGGTGACCGATCCGGTCCTCGCGCGGGGACTGGCAAAGCTCAGCGACAATCCGCAGGGCTTTGAGGAGAGCGTCGGTCGTCTGATCTCGCGGTATGTCTTCCAACGGCAGATCGAGTCGGAGTCGGAGTGACGCACGGCCGCGAATACGACCGCGTCGACCGCGAGCCGGTCGCGGGCCGTGTCGAGGACGTCGTCGAATCGGTCCGCGGCCTGGGCGAACGCGCCCGCCTGCTGGCGGTCAATCTCGCGGTCGCGGCGGCCCGGCTCCATCAGTCGTATGACCGCCGCCACATGAATGATGAGTTGCTCGACTTGGTGGCCAAAGTGACGCGCGTCTCGCAGGCGGTCGGCGATGCCGTGCTTGCCATCGAATCGGGCGCTGCGTCCACGAAGGGATCGCTGGGCATCTCCTCACAAACCCTGCAAGGCGTCGGAATCCCCGACCAGGACACGCTGGACCGGCTCGCACAGGCATTGGGCGAATCGGTCGCGTTGGCGGGCCAGATTGCCCGACGCCTCCGCGAGGTCGAACTCGAGCACCAGCCCTCTCCGCAGTCGACCTCCTCGTCGTTGCGCAACTGGGATGATCCCTTCCGGCCCTGAGGTGCAGGCGCCGAAGATCCTCTCTTGAAGGCGGAGCGGCATGCGGGTTTTGTCCCACATCGTGCAGCGGACTGCATAGCGCATCACCGGTTGTCCCGGACCCGTCGGCGCACGACGCACGGGGCGCAGCTCTCCCTGTCGATTCCGACGGCGTTTTGGAGCCGGTGAATCAAGCACCCGGGGTGCGGGCCGATACCCTGTGATAGGGACAGTCGAACCGGGGCGCGCAAGGAGGCGGCGTGCTGATCCTCACACGGAAACAGGGCGAAAGCATTACCATCGGCGACGATGTCAAAGTGACGGTCCTCGGCGTTTACGGACGTCAGGTTCGTCTGGGTGTCGAGGCCCCGCAGAAGGTCGTCGTCCACCGTGAAGAGGTTTATCTGAAAATTAAAGAGGAACACCGCAAGAGCCGTACGATCAAATCCGACCTGATGGGGCTGGCCCGAATCATTACCGGCAAGGTCAAGGGCGGGAGCGCCAAGCCATCCGACACGGAAACCGCCGATGCCAAACCGGGCGAAAGCGTGCCGGGTCAAAACAAACGACCCCAGCCCCGCGATGGCCGGAGACGGACGGAGAGGTGAACATGAGCTGGATCGATCGTCTGCTGAAACAGCGTGCCGTGGGCCCGCCGACGAAGAATGCCGCCGTCGACAAGAATGCCCGCACCGGACCGGACGCACCCAAGGCGCCTCCGACGAATCGCAGTCCGCAGACCGACTTTCCTCGCGGAGTCGACGCCGGATTCTGCTTCGGCGATTCCGACGCGAAGTAGCCGGCACAACGTACGCCGCGATCGCGCGTCGGTGTCGTCATGCGCCACACCGGCACAGGCGCACCGCGACGTCGGTCTCAGTGTTCACTTCTCGCACACCGCAACTCTGACCGGTCCACTCTCCATCGACACTCGGTCGCTGATCCGCCGCCGCGCATCTCGGGCATCGAATTTTCGGAAAATGCGCCGCCGGACAGCCGATAAAGGAATGGGAGTGTGGCTTTGCATCGCTTCCAGCGATCGGCCACGTCGAAGATGGCATCGCGCAAGACGAAACCGGCATCGCCCCGGCGCCGCGTATCAGCGGCCGCCGACAATCGCCCAGACACGAAGCGGGATGAGGCGTCGCATTCCTCCGCCGATCCATTCGCTGGTCTGGTCGAAGATCCCGAATACACCGGCGACGGCTCCATTCGCCCGGCGCGCGTCGCCAAGGCGCGGCGCGACAGCGCGGCCGGACGGTACCGAACCGACGATGTCATGGCGACGATCGTCGAGCGATTGTTGGATCAATGGATGTTGTAATGTTCTACCCGTCGATGTGCACGCCCGCCGCACCGTCGCAGAGCCCCCTTGTGCACGACCAATCCTGAATCGTCGGCGTTCTTCCGTCCGGTAAAGCGCTTGCGCCCGTGCGAGCGCCCCGGTATTTTTGTCGCAATGAATGCCAACGGGCGATTAGCTCAGATGGTTAGAGTGCTTGCTTGACATGCAAGAGGTCACTGGTTCAATTCCAGTATCGCCCACCATGCCGCCCTCCGCTGTCCGGAACTCTCTTTCCATGTGACAATCCCGGCAGCCGACGCCCGTAGGGGCGCTTTCGACTGATAGTGCGATGAGCATAACGACCGCTAAGAGTACGATTGCACTGACCCTGCCCGATGGGTCGCATCGTGAATACCCCACTGGAGTCACCGGGGCGGATGTCGCCGCCTCCATCGGTCGCCGGCTTGCCAAAGATGCCCTGGCGATCCGTGTCGATGGACGTGTGCGTGATCTGTCGGCGCCCATCCACGACGACGCGACGATTGAGATTCTGACCTTCGATCATCCCGACGGACGTCAGGTGTTCTGGCATTCGACCGCCCATGTGATGGCGCAGGCCGTGCTCGAAGCATTGCCCGGCACCAAGCTGGCAATCGGCCCCCCCATCGACGAGGGCTTCTACTACGACTTCGATCCGCCGCGTCCGTTCACGCCCGAGGATTTGGAGGAGTTCGAAAAGCGGATGACCGGTATCGTCGGCGAGGATGCGCCGTTTCTGCGTCAGGAATGCACGCTCGATGAAGCGCGTTCGATCTTCAGCGAGCGTGGCGATTCGTACAAACTGGACATCCTCGATCGCATCGACGAAGCGGGCGATCAGGTGAGCTTGTACCGCAGCTCTCGCTTTCTCGATCTGTGCCGGGGACCGCACGTGCCCACGACCGGCCGCATCAAGTCCTTCAAGCTCACCTCGATTGCCGGCGCCTATTGGCGTGAACGTGAGGGAAACCCGCAGTTGCAGCGCATCTACGGCGTCTCCTATCCCGATCGGGCCATGCTCGACGATTTCATCCGTCGGCGTGAAGAGGCGGAGCGCCGCGACCATCGCCGTCTGGGAAAGCAGTTGAATTTGTTTTCGATTCGGGAAGAATCGGGAGCGGGGCTGGTCTTGTGGCATCCCAGGGGAGCGTCGATCCGACGCAAAATGGAAGAGTTCTGGTATGCCGAGCACCAGCGGTCCGGATACGAACTGGTCTACTCGCCGCATATCGCGCGTCTGGGGCTCTGGGAGACATCGGGCCACACCGGTTTCTATGCGGAGAGTATGTTCCCGCCATTCGACGTCGAGAACAACCCGCACCAGCTCAAGCCGATGAACTGCCCGTTTCACATCCTGATATATCAGTCGGCCCTGCGTTCCTACCGTGAATTGCCGCTGCGGTGGGCTGAACTTGGCACGGTCTATCGCTTCGAGCGCAGCGGTGTGCTCCATGGACTGCTGCGCGTGCGCGGATTCACCCAGGATGACGCGCACCTGTTCTGTCGCCGGGATCAGGTCGAGCAGGAAATCCGGCGCGTGCTCGACTTTTGTCTGAACATGTACGCGGCATTCGGGTTCAGTGATGTGCAGTTGTATCTCTCGACGCGACCGGACAAAGCCATCGGCGAAGAGGCGGATTGGACGCTGGCCGAAAGCGCACTGAAAAGCGCGCTCGATGCCCGTGGTGAGCCCTACGAGGTCGATGCCGGCGGCGGCGCCTTCTACGGTCCCAAAATCGACCTGCACGTCCGCGACGCGATCGGACGCACCTGGCAATGCGGCACCATCCAGTTCGACTTCAATCTGCCCGAGCGTTTCGATCTTTCGTACATTGGCGACGACGGCCACCGGCATCGCCCGGTCATGATCCACCGCGCGCTATTGGGGTCGCTGGAACGGTTCTTCGGCATCATGATCGAGCACTACGCCGGCGCATTCCCGATCTGGCTGGCGCCCGAGCAGGCCAGCGTGCTCTCCGTCACCGATGCGGCATCGGCATTTGCCGGCAAAGTCGTCGACGAGCTCACATCCGCCGGCGTGCGCGCCGTCGCCGACACGCGCTCCGAAAAGATCGGTCTGAAAATTCGTGAAGCCGAACTGCAAAAGGTGCCGTACATGCTGATCGTCGGCGAGAAGGAGGCCGCGTCCGGCGCCGTTTCAGTCCGCGCGCGCGGACGACAGGATTTGGGTACACTATCAATCGCCGCAGTGATCGCGCGAATCAAAGACGACGATCATCCGGCGCATCACGCGCAATCGAACGCGTAACTTTCATCAACTCTCACAAGGGAGGTAGACATCGTCAGGCCGCCACGTAAGCCGCAAGTCCGCATCAACCGACGCATTCGCATTCCGCAGATTCGTGTCATCGGCTCCGACGGATCGCAGTTGGGGGTCATGGCGACCCGCGACGCGCTCAAGCTCGCCGAAGACGAAGGTCTCGACTTGGTCGAAATCTCGCCGATGGCGCGACCGCCGGTCTGCCGCATTCTGGACTACGGCAAATTCCAGTACGAGGAAGCGAAAAATGCGCGCAGAGCCAAAAAGCGTCAGCATTCCTCACAACTGAAGGAAATGCGGTTCCGTCCCAAGATCGACGAACATGACATCCATTTCAAAACCGAGCGCCTCCGCGAATTCCTCGAAGAGGGCCACAAAGTCCGCGCCTATGTCGAGTTTCGCGGACGGGAAATGACGCACATGGAGTTCGGCCACCGCATTCTCGACCGGGTCAAGGAACAGTTGGCCGAAGTCGGCCAGCCCGAGCCCAACGTGCGCATGGAAGGGCGCCACATGTCGCTGATCATCAACCCCAAAAAGACCGACAGCCGTCCCAAAGGCGATTCCGCAGGCAAATCCGAGAAACCCGACAGGACGCCGGAGGCCTCGCCCTCATCACATGACCCCGAGGGAGTCTCGAGCGAAGCCGGGAAGGGGAAACGCCAGTCTGTCCATAGCCCTGCGGACGAGGCGTCCGCTCCTTAGCCGATCTTCGCCATTGACAGTCGGGGATGGGGTCTTATATTTGGCATTTCGCCGTATGGCGCAGAGTGCTCTTATGCCGAAAATGAAAACACGACGTGCCGCCGCTAAGCGCTTCAGACGCTTGAAATCCGGCTTGATCAAGCGCTCCAAGGCATACCGCGGCCATCTCTCCAAGAGCAAGTCGACAAAGCGGCAGCGGCAACTCCGTCAATCGACCTATATCTCCGACGGCGACCTGCGGCGCGTCAACAAGATGCTGGGGCACGGATAATCTGGGTCCGCCTTAAACGATGCCACGCGCAACCAACAATCCCGCCGGACGCCACCGCCGCAAAAAGTACCTCAAAGCGGCGCGCGGCAACTTTGGCGGACGACGCAAACTGATCCGGGTCGCGCGCGAAACGGTCGAGAAGGGGTGGACCTATGCCTATCGCGATCGCCGGGTCCGCAAGCGCACCATGCGCCGTCTCTGGACGGTCCGCATCAATGCCGCGCTTCGCGTGATCGGGTTGAACTACTCGGGCTTCATCAACGCGCTGAAGAAATCGGAGGTCACGCTGGATCGGAAGGTCCTGGCCCATATGGCGGCCACCGATCCGGCCGGTTTTGAGATGCTGGCACGCTCCGTCTCGCGGGAGACTTAAGTTCGAGCATCTGCCCGCGCGCATGACGCGTTGCCCTGTTGACCCGGCTTGTCCGGGTTTTATTTTGTCCATTCTGCATTCTGGTTGCACAGCCGAGGATGACACAAATGTCCGATGTCAGCGACATAGCCGGTGAACTGGCCCAAATCGAGCAGGATGCCCGGCGCGAGTGGGATGCCGCGTCCGACAACGAACGGCAATTGGTCCGGTCGCGCTATCTGGGACGCAAAAGCCGTCTCAATGCCCTGCTGCGCGGGCTCAAGGATCTGTCCGCGGATCAACGCAAGTCGTTCGGAGCTCTGACCAACCAGACGCGAGACCGGCTCACCGCGCTCTTTGAGCAGCAAACCGAGCCGACGGAGACACACCCGCGCGCCTACGACCATACGCTGCCGGGCCGACACCACCCGCGCGGACACCGGCACCTGATCACGCAGACAATGGATGAGGTCATCAGCATCTTCTATGGGATGGGCTTTGAGGTCGTCGACGGTCCGGAGATCGAAACCGATTATTACAATTTCACGGCGCTCAACTTTCCGCCCGATCATCCGGCGCGCGACCTGCAGGACACGTTCTTCATCAACGACGAGTACCTGCTGCGCACGCACACCTCGCCCGTGCAGGTGCGCGTCTTCGAATCGCGGCGTCCCCCGGTGCGCATTCTTGCGCCCGGCCGGACCTATCGCAACGAAGCGATCAACGCGCGCGCGTACTGTGTCTTTCACCAGGTGGAGGGTTTCTTTGTCGATCGCGATGTCTCCTTCGCCGATTTGAAAGGCGTCTTGATCGCGTTTGCCGAGGAGTTTTTCGGCTCCGGGACGCGGCTGCGCTTTCGGCCCAGCTACTTCCCCTTTACCGAGCCGTCGACCGAAGTCGATGTCGAGTGTCTGCTGTGCGGCGGCAAGGGATGCACCGTCTGCAAGCACGAGGGCTGGCTCGAGATTCTCGGCGCCGGCATGATCGACCCCGCAGTATTCATCGCGGTCGATTACGACCCCGAAGTATTTTCGGGTTACGCATTCGGGATGGGCGTCGAACGGATCGCCATGCTCAAGCACGGCATCGGCGACATTCGGCTCTTCTACGAAAACGATCTTCGCTTTCTGCGCCAGTTTTAGGGCGCGAAGCATTCTCGATTCAAGACTGGATGCCCGATGCGCGTCGGATACCGTTGGCTGCAAGACTACATCACCATCCCCTGGGAGCCGGATGAACTGGCCGAACGCCTGACGTCCCTCGGCGTCGCAGTGGAACGGATCGAACCGGTGTTCCCCCGCGCCAGCGGTGTCGTCGTGGCGCGTGTCGAGTCGGTCGCCCCGCATCCGCAGCGGCCCGACCTGAAGGTGCTCTCTGTCAACGACGGCAAAACCAGGCACACTGTCATCGCCGGCGCGCGCAATTGCCGTAAGGGACTGGTGACCCCGTTTGCGCGCCTCGGCGCGATCATCGACTCACTGGGCGAAACACCGTTGACTCCGCGCACCTTCGATGGCGTCGAATCCACCGGCATGTGTTGCTCCGAACGTGACCTTGGGCTCTCCGATGATCACAGCGGTCTGATGGAGCTTGACGGCGAGCAGGTGACGGTCGGCAACGCCTTGTGGGAGTCGCTCGAACTCGACGAGGTGGCGCTCTCGTTCGAGCTGACGCCCAACCGCAGCGACTGCCTGTCGGTGTTCGGGATCGCGCGCGAGATCGGCGCGATCATCGGCGAGAAGCCGCGTCGCGTCGAATTCGAGCTGGCCGAGGGTGAGCAGTCGGTCGATGGTCTGCTGCACGTCGAGATCGCCGACGCCGACGGCTGTCTGCGATATGCGGGCCGAGTGCTCAACGGCGGCCGGATCGCCCCCTCGCCGTTCTGGCTGAAGCGAAGACTCAAGAGTGCCGGGGTGCGATCGATCAACAATGCCGTCGACGTGACCAACTTCGTCATGCTCGAAACCGGCCAGCCGTTGCATGCATTCGATCGCGCGAAGATCGCATCCGCACGAATCGTCGTTCGCCAATCCCGGCCGGGGGAGGAATTCACGACCCTCGACGAGCAGGTGCACAAGCTCCCCGGCGATGCCGTCATGATCACCGACGGCGAGCATTCGGTCGCCATCGGCGGCGTCATGGGCGGGCGCGATTCGGAAGTCACCGAGAGCACCACCGATTTCTTGATCGAGAGCGCCTGCTTTAAACCGTCACGCATTCGCCGCACCCGCCTGCGCCTGGGATTGTCGACCGAATCGGCGCTGCGTTTCGAGAAGGGGGTCGATCCCAACGGCGCCATCCACGCGCTCGATCGCGCGGCCGCGCTGTTGGCGGATCTCACCGGCGCGCAGCCGGCACGAGGTGTCGTCGACAACTATCCGACGACGATCGCCCCGCTGAAGCTTGAACTGGACCCGGTGAGAGTGAATCGACTGCTCGGAACCGACATCTCCACGCCGACGATGATCGACTATCTCTCCCGGCTGGAGTGTGACGTCACCACCGGCAAGCCGCTACTGGTTGGGGTTCCGACCTTCCGCCCCGATCTGACACGGCCGGTCGACTTGACCGAAGAGATCGCGCGTCTGCACGGCTACGACAAAATGCCCGCGAACAGACAGGCCGCGGGTGTTTTGCCGACCCATCGCAACCGCTGGCGAATCGCCGAAAACCGCATCCGCGACATTCTCGAGGGGATGGGCTTCTGCGAGATGGTCGGTAATTCGCTGACCGACCCGTCGCACAGTCAGGGTTTCGCAGGCACACCGGTCAGTCTGCGCAATCCGCTGTCGACCGATTTGTCGATCATGCGTCTGGATTTGCATCAGACTTTGCTGCCGGTCATCGCCCATAATCTGAACCATCGCGCCGATTCGATGGCGCTCTACGAAGTGGGCAGGAGTTACCAGGCGGACGTCGATGGCGCCTTCGCCGAACGCCGCGAATTGATTATCGCCTTGTGTGGTCAGACACCGGGCGCCTGGCCCGATATCCCTCGGCGCTACGAATTTTCGGATTTGAAAGGCGCGGTCACGGCACTGCTGGACGCGCTGAAGCTCCACGGAACTGTGATCGCCGCCGCCGGCGCGCCATACGGTGAGGGAGAGAGTTTCGCCGTTGAGATTAAGAGCGCGGCCGTCGGCCGGCTGGGACGGGTCGCGCCATCAGTAACGCGGCAGCACGACGTCAAGGAGGAAGTGTGGAGCGCGGTGTTCGACCTTGAGCTCATCTGCACCGCATTGGGCGCAGCGCACCAATTTGAGCCGCTGCCGCGCTATCCCGACGTATACCGTGACCTGGCGGTCGTTGTCGACACACACGTCGCCGCGGGAGCACTGCAACAGACGATCTGTGACAGCGGCGGCGGCCTGATCGCCGACGTCCGGGTTTTCGACCGCTACACGGGTTCGCAGATACCCCAGGACAAAGTCAGCGTTGCCTTCTCATTGGTATACCGTCATGCCGATCGAACCTTGACCGATGCCGAGGTCGACTCGGCCCATGCCCGCATCGTCGCAGCACTTCACACGCAGCATGGGGCGGAACTGAGAACCTGACTGGGCGGTGTCCCAACAGGCGATTCGCTTAAAGTGATACTGAATCTCGCACAAAGCGGCTGCCGCCTAAGACCTTCCCCGCGATCAAATCGCTTGACATTATTAAAGTAACGAATTAAGGTCCGCGCGACTCATCTCCGGTCGTATCCTGAAGCGCGGGACTGATATCCGAGGGCCATATGACGCACGCCGATTTTGATCGTCTCGAAAAGTCGATCAGGCGCGCCGTCACGGAAATCGAGTCTCTCAGGGCCAGAAACCAGCAGCTTGAATCGCAGCTTGGCAAGTCCAGTGCCGGCCAGCGTTCGCGCCTGCTGGCCCCGGCCCAACCCGCAGTGTCGGAAGTCCGCCTCGATCAAGCCCGCGCACGATTGCGCGACCTGATCGAACGGCTCCGTGCATATGAGCAGGATCTTTAGGCCGCCTGGAGGGTGAAATCTGGAGTTGACAATCCTTCATTGTCGGAGAAGATTCTTCGACATGAGGAGGTTCATTTAACATAAATCGCGGTCTGGAAGGGCCTTGGGGTCCTTCGATCCGGGCGGGAATTCCCTGAAGTGAGCACGCCTCCAAAAAGCATTCACGTCAATATTTTCGGTGAAGAGTACCCCTTGCGCAGCAATGGGGATACGGACGTCGAGTACATGACCAAAGTGGCGGCCTACGTCGATCAATCGATGCGCAAGATCGCCTCAGGCGCGCCACACCTGACCACCGGCAAGGTGGCCATACTGGCGGCGTTGAACATCACTGATGAATTGCTTTCCGCAAGGCGGCAAACCGACCACGAGGTCGGCGCGCTGAACGGCCGGGCACGGAGTCTGGCCGATTGGCTCGAGGGGCAGTTGTCCGCCGGCTCCACGTCCCGGATCAAATCCCACCTTTCCTGACCCGCACTGCAGCATCCGGCGATACGGGCAGCGCCCGTCATCCCTTTGGGGATGGCCGCCGGTGGGGAGAACAACACTATGATGCCGATCTGGCTGACGGTCGTAATTGTGGTCGTAACCGGGCCGGTCTTCGCGCTGGTCGGATGGATGATCGCGCGGCGTGTCGGCAGCGGGAAGATCGCCCGCGCCGATGAAGTGGCCGCACAGATCGTCCGTGACGCCCAGAAGGAAGCGGAGATCAAAAAGAAGGAAGCCCTGCTTGAGGCCAAGGACGACTGGTACAAACAAAAGGTCAATTTCGAGCGCGAACTGCAGGTCAAACGCTCGGAAATGCAAAAAGTCGAAAAGCGCCTCACCGAACGCGAAGATGCGCTCAACCGCAAAGTCGATATCCTGCAAACCAAAGAGAAAGACCTGGGCAATCGCGACCGGGCGCTGGCCATCAAGGAACGCGCCATTCGCGGTCGCGAAGGCGAACTGGAACGGCTCATCGCCGACCAGAACAAGCAACTGGAACGCATCGCCGGGATGACCTCCGATGAAGCCAAAGCGCTCCTGATGGAAAACCTGCAGGCGCAGGCGCGACGCGAAGCCGCCGCGCGGGCCAAGGAGATTGTCGACGAGGCCGAACGCAACGCCGAACGCGATGCCCGCGAAATCATCACCAATGCCATTTACCGCTGCGGCGCCGAGCACTCCGTCGAAACAACCGTCTCAGTCGTGAGTCTGCCCTCCGACGAAATGAAGGGACGCATCATCGGACGCGAGGGCCGCAATATCCGCTCGTTTGAGACCGCCACCGGCGTCGATGTCATCGTCGACGACACGCCCGAAGCGGTGATTCTCTCGTCATTCGATCCGGTCCGCCGCGAGATCGCACGGCTGTCGCTGGAAAAACTCATTGCCGACGGGCGCATCCATCCCTCGCGCATCGAAGAAGTCGTCGCCAAGACCGAGAAGGAAATCGAAGTCAAGATTCGTGAAGCCGGAGAACAGGCCTGCTTCGATGTCGGCATTCACGACCTGCACCGCGACGTGATGTGGCTGCTCGGTAAACTTCACTTCCGTACCTCGTACGGACAAAATGTCCTGAATCACTTAGTCGAGGTCTCAACTCTTTGCGGCCTGATCGCCGTCGAGTTGGGGCTGGATCCGATGCTCGCCAAGCGCTCCGGCCTGCTCCACGACATCGGCAAGGCCATCGACCGCGAGACCGAGGGAACACACGTCGAAATCGGCGTCAACTTCCTGAAGCGCTACAACGAGAACCCCATCGTCGTCAACGCCGTTGCCGCCCATCACGGCGATGTTCCGCCCGAGTCGCCGTATCCGCTGCTCGTCATGGCGGCCGATGCGATCTCCGGCGCGCGTCCCGGCGCACGGCGCGAACCGCTCGAAGGGTATGTCAAGCGGCTGGAAAAGCTCGAGGAGATCGCCGACTCGTTCGCCGGTGTGGCCAAGTCGTATGCGATCCAGGCCGGACGCGAAGTGCGCGTGATCGTCGAAAACGACCAGGTCGACGACGTCGGCGCCGGACTGTTGGCGAGCGACATCGCCCAGAAGATTCAGAATGAAATGCAGTACCCCGGACAAATTCGCGTGACCGTGATCCGCGAAACACGGGCGATCGATTACGCGAAGTAGTCGCAGTTGCCATGAAAATCATGTTCATCGCCGACATTACCGGCCGCCCGGGGCGCTGGATCGTCTCGCAGCTCTTGTGGGGATTCAAGCGCAAGCACGAAATCGACTTTGTGATCGCCAACGTTGAAAACGCCGCTGGCGGATATGGCATCACGCCGGAGATGAGCGAGAAACTTTTCACCTATGGCATCGATGTCCAAACCTCCGGTAATCACATCTGGGACCGTCAGGAAGCGCACGAACTCCTCGACCGCGAGCCGTACATCTTGCGACCGGCGAACTATCCGCCGAATGTCCCCGGCAAGGGCTCGGTCGTGCGCGAGACAGCAAACGGCGAGAAAGTCGGTGTCTTGAACATTCAGGGCCGTGTTTTCATGAAAGAGATCGACTGCCCGTTTCGCATCGCCGACCGCGAGATCGACCGTCTGCGCATGGAAACCAAGATCATCTTCGTCGACTTCCATGCCGAGGCGACCTCGGAAAAGCAGGCGATGGGATATTATCTCGACGGCCGCATCTCGGCACTCGTTGGCACGCACACACACGTTCAGACCGCCGATGAACACATGCTCCCGAAAGGCACCGCGTATCTGACCGATGCCGGCATGACCGGACCGCACGATTCAGTCCTCTGGGTCCGTCCCAAAGACGCGATTGCTCGTTTCCTCACCGGCTTGCCGCACAAGTTCCAGATTGCCGACGGCGATGTGAAAATGTGCGGCGCGGTGGTCGATGTCGACTCCGACACCGGACGCGCGCGCTCCATCGAACGCTACCGCCTCGACTACGACGGCTCCATCCCGGTGCGCGACTATTTCGGTCTGCCGCCCCGCGAAGCCAACGAACCGGCGGATGTGCCGTTCGTGTCGCCGGGGGAGGCGTGAACAAGATACGATCGTGCGGGTCAGCCCTCGGGCTGACCGCGAGCCGCAGGCCCGGACATCTTTGATCGACGTGGCTTCATGGCTTCGCGATGACCGTCAGTCCAAAGCCGTAGGTCCCGCATCAGCGGGACTGACCGGCACGGGAAGAATGCCGTTGAATGTCTTGAAGGGTTCTCAATGTCACCCCGAACCCCGGAATTCCGGCCCGCCGAAGGCGGGGCGGAATGGAGTGGGTGAGG
>DASWIS010000009.1 GCA_036397555.1 Candidatus Zixiibacteriota bacterium
GCGAAATGATCCTCGCACGCGCCGCACTCCGATGGTGGGATCGGTCTGACACCAACCCCGTCGATCTCAACTACAGGATCGCCATCGCTTGATAACCTTCACCGATCAACTGACGACAAACGGGTTTTTCAACACGCCCCAGAGCTGTGGGGCACCAATGCTCAGGCAACCGACACGGGCTTCGCCCTGACAGACTCGCCTGTCTTCACATCCTGATTCACGACGCACCGTGATAGCGAATTCCCCAGCGCACACGAGATCTCGTAGGGGATCGTCCCGACGCAGCGCGCCAAGTCCTCGGCGGTCTTGTGGCGCTGACCGCCTGTGGTCAGGGACAGTTGGCCTCTGAGGGGAGGTGAATTCGGCAAGCCCTGACCCAAAGCAAAGACCGGTCAGGGTCACCCGCCGACTCAAGGAATCTCCGATCCCCACTGACCCGCTGTAACGTACGGAACAACAACGCCATATGCGGTTAGGGCCGTTGATTTGCGCGCCCGAAGCAAATCCAGCAAACTGCCGATACACAATGTAGCAGAAGACCTGATCCCGCGCGGCCGATCTTTCCGCGCCCGAATGTCACCGCCGACACCAACGAGCCGACTCCGTGTCCCTCAAATCAGTCTCACATTACGAGATCGTCAAAAAGCTCGGCGAAGGGGGCATGGGCGAGGTCTTCCTTGCGCGTGATACGCGTCTGGACCGTCAGGTCGCGCTGAAGTTTCTCCCGTCGCACCTCACCAACGATCCCAAGGCGCGCGAACGATTGCTGCGCGAAGCCAGGGCCGCTTCGCGGCTGTCGCATCCCAACATCCTGACTGTGCATGAGGTCGGCGAGGATGAATCCGGGCGCATCTTCATCGCAATGCAGTATGTCGATGGCCGCTCGCTTGATGAAATTGTCGCGGATGGACCGTTGCCGGTCGATCAAGTGGTCTCGCTGGCGGTGCAGATCGGCGCGGGACTGGCGCGCGCACACGCGGCGGGTATCGTGCATCGCGACATCAAGCCGCAGAATATCATCGTCGACGGCGATGGACGCGGCACGATTCTCGATTTCGGCCTGGCCAAAGTCGTCGATGCGTCACGCCTGACGCAATCCGGCGCGATGATCGGCACGATAGCGTACATGTCGCCCGAACAAGCGCGAGGCGATCTGGCCGATCAGCGTTCGGATGTTTTCTCGCTGGGAGCGGTGCTCTACGAGATGGTCACCGGACGTCGCGCGTTTTCACCCGACAACGCGGCCGCGGTGATCTATGCGATCATCAATGAAACGCCCCCGGCGCCGTCACAGATCAATCCCGCCTGCCCCTCGGCATTGGAACGCATAATCGGTCGGGCGCTGGTCAAAGACCCGAATGAACGATACCAAAGCGTCGGCGAAATGCTCGCAGATCTGCGCCCACTCATACACTCGTCCAATCCGGCGATCAGCGACCCCGCGTTGATGGCCGCGCGTGCCGGTGCAGCGGACCCCAACCGGCCGTCGTGGCCTTCCGGGCCGGTCACGGTCCCCGATATCGGCCGACGCTGGCTGCGCATGGGTCTGGCCGCGGCCGTGTTCTTTATTTTGCTTTTGAGTGCCGCCCTGTTTTCACCATTGAAGCTATCGATGTTCCGTTCGCAGCAAGCGCTCGCCGACAAGAATACGCTGGCCATCATGCAGTTTGAGCAAGTGTCGGCGTTGGGCAACCAAGACCGCACCGGCCAGATGATTGCGAGTCTGCTGATCACCGATCTGTCCGAATCGCGTTTCATGAACGTAATCAGCCGCCAGCGCATGCTCGACATCGCCCGGCAGCTCGGCGTCAACGACCTCGGGGAGCTTGATGCCTCGATGTCGGGCCGCGTGGCCGACGCCGCCAATGCACGCTGGATTTTGACCGGCGAAGTGTTGCAGATCGAGCCGCAAATCATCCTGACGTCGCAGATTTCCGACGCGGAAAGCGGGACGATTCTCGCCTCGCAGCGTATCAACGGCGACACCGGCGATAATATCTTCAACGTCGTCGACCGTCTGGCCCGAGTCATCAAGAACGATTTGTCCCTGCCGGACGCCGCCGGCGGCGAGGCAGACCGCGCAATTGCCGACGTGACCACCCACTCTCCCGAAGCGTATGGCGCGTTCCTGCGGGGCATGGATCAGTTCGATCAGCTTGACTATGCCGCGGCCATCGAATCGTTCACCGAGGCGGTGCGCATCGATTCGACCTTCGCGTCGGCATGGTCGCAGTTGGCGCGTTCGTATCGCTCCCGCCGCATGTACGATCAACAACGCTGGGCAATCGCGCACGCGATGAACTTCATCGAACGCGTCACGCCGATGGAACGTCTGTATATCGAGAGTGCGGAGGCGTGGGCTGATGGCGACTATCCACGTGCCATCGAACTGCTCAAGACCATCGCGCTGCGGTATCCGAACGAAACCGAAGCGTTGATGTATCTGGGAACCGTCTACATCGCCAAAAACCAATACGACGAGGCGATCCTCTGGTACGACAAGATGCTGGCGATCGACTCGACCAAGAAAATCGCGTACAACCAACTCGCGTACTGCTACCACTACAAGGGCGAGCATCAAAAGTCACTGACTGCGATCAATCGCTACATCGCGCTGGCGCCCGACGAAGCCAACCCGTATGACTCGCGCGGCGACTTTCTGGCGGCCGACGGCGATGCCGGCGCAGCGATCGAATCGTATCGCGCGGCCCTGGAGCGCAACCCCGGATTTTATCACTCCGCCGCCAAACTCGGCTTCATGCAGATCTATTCGGAGAATTATGCGGCCGCTGACAGCGCCTTCCGACGGTTGTTCGATCATAAGCTGTCCGATGTTCGTGCCGATGGACGTCTGTACCGCACCTTCATTTCGATGCATCAGGGACGGCTGGGCGAGGCGCTCCGGATGCTCGATGCGGGCCTCGCCAGTGACCGGCTCGAGAACGCCAGCAATCAGCCGATGTCGACGAAGCACATGTACAAGCTCATGATCTACTCCAAACGCGAAGAATTCGACCACGCCCTGGCGGAGCTGCAGAGCATACGTGACCTGGCCGACAGTTTCGAGCCGCACAACCGCGCCTTTGTCCGTGCCGATCACATCATGCTGCTGGCCAAAAGCGGACGGCTCGCGGCGGCGCGCGACTCGCTTGAGGCGCTGGACCTGTCGGTCCGAGGCGACACCGCCAACAACACGATGATCGTCGATGCACTCGCGTGGGCCAAGGGCTGGGTCGCGTTTGGATTGGAAGACTATAACAGCGCCGCCGAGCATTTTGCCCATCCCGCACGGCGCTCCATGATGTTTTCGGCGAGATTCTACTATGCGCTCGCACTATTCCACGCCGGACGGCTGGGCGAGTCGGTCGATGAATGGCGCGAAATGCTCGAAAGCCACGATGAGTACCGCGCACAGAACCCGATCAATTCGGTCGAGGTGCACTACTGGCTCGGACGCGCTTATGAGGCCTCGGGCTGGACGGTGCAGGCGCAGGATCAGTATCGCACGTTCACGCGCATCTGGAAAACCGCCGACCCCGGCCTTACGGCCTTCGCCGATGCCAACGCGCGCCTGCGCCAACTTGCGCAAATCCACTGACGAAAGACTGGCGTTCCCTGCCCGCGGAGTGATGCAATTCCTTAATTGTGTCTCCCGTAAGACTCGGATACCAAAAATTCCCCCTGCCCCGTGTGAGATCACGGGGCAGGGGGTTGTGTTGTCGTACGCGGTGATGTGTGGTGCTACTTCATCAGCGTCATCTTGCGGGTGGCGACGAAGCCGCCCGATGAGATGCGGTAGAAGTACACACCCGACGCCACCGGCTGACCACGCTCGTCACGACCGTCCCAACTGAGCTGCTGACGGCCCGCTTCCGAGTGGCCGGTGTAGCCACGGATCGACTGACCCGCCACGTTGTACACCGTCACGCTCCAGTCTCCCGCCTCGGGCAGATCGAACGGTATCACCGTCCCCGCATTGAACGGGTTCGGATAATTCTGGCCCAGCGCGTACTGCGTCGGACGCTGGATCAACGCCGCCTGGCTG
>DASWIS010000010.1 GCA_036397555.1 Candidatus Zixiibacteriota bacterium
GCGAAATGATCCTCGCACGCGCCGCACTCCGATGGTGGGATCGGTCTGACACCAACCCCGTCGATCTCAACTACAGGATCGCCATCGCTTGATAACCTTCACCGATCAACTGACGACAAACGGGTTTTTCAACACGCCCCAAGGTCCGGGCCACCCCTGCGCGCCACCTTTTGGGCCACAATTCTACGGCATTCGTAAGTATGCTGCGACTGGGACTATGTCAAATCACTTTGCGCACTAACCGACCATCCCTACCCCATCCCTACCCACACCGTCTTGGTTTGCGTGTAGTCGTGGAGGGCGGCGGCGCCGAGGTCGCGGCCGTAGCCGCTGTGCTTGTAGCCGCCGAAGGGCGCGGCGGCATCGTAGAGGTTGATCGTGTTGACCCAGACTGTGCCGGCTTTCGCGGCGGCGGCGAAACGGTGCGCTTTGCCGATGTCGCGGGTCCAGACCGCGGCGGCCAGGCCATAGGGGGAATCGTTGGCGATTGATGCGGCGGCTTCGTCGTCGTCGAAGGTGATGACCGCGAGGACCGGGCCGAAGATTTCCTCGCGGGCGATGCGCATGTCGTTGGTGACTTTGTCGAAGATGGTCGGCTCAACGAAATAGCCGGGATTGCCCGCGACACGTTTGCCGCCCATGACGAGTGAGGCGTTGTCCTCTTTGCCCGCGTTGATATAGCCGAGGACTTTTTTCATCTGCGTTTCGGAGACGAGTGCGCCCATGCGGCACTTGGGATCGAACGGGTCGCCGGGGGTGAATCGTGATGCCTTGGCGAGGACTTTCTCCATGAGTTCATCGTGGACCTTGCGATGGACGACCAGACGCGACCCGGCGGCGCAGACTTCGCCTTTGCCGTAGAAGATGCCGTTGAGCGTGCCGCGCATGGCGGCGTCGAGATCGGCATCGGCGAAGACGACATTGGCCGATTTGCCGCCCAATTCGAGCGTGACGCGCTTGAGCGTGTCGGCGGCGCGTCGGGCGATCTCACGTCCGACTTCAGTGGAGCCGGTGAAACTGATTTTGTCGACCTGCGGATGCTCGACCAACGCGCGTCCGGCGGTCGGACCGTAGCCGGGGACGATATTGAGCACGCCGGGCGGAAGTCCGACTTCGCGTGCGATGTCGGCGAATTCGAGCGCGGTCAATGGGGTTTGCTCGGCGGGCTTGAGGACGACGGTGTTGCCGCAGGCGAGCGCCGGGGCGACTTTCCACGAGACCATGAGCAGCGGAAAATTCCAGGGGATGATCGCCCCGACCACGCCGATCGGCTCGCGGCGTGTGTAGACGAAGTCGCCGCCCGCCACCGGGATGGTCTCGCCGTGGATCTTGTCGCACCAGCCCGCATAGTAACGGAACACATCGACTGCCTGCTTCAGGTCGATCTGCGCTTCGAAGATCGGCTTGCCGTTGTTGAGGGTCTCCAGTCGCGTGATTGTCTCGGCGCGCTCCTGCAATTTGTCGGCGATTGTCCAGAGCAGCCGTCCGCGTTTGGCGGCCGACATCGCGGGCCAGTCGCCGGAGTCGAAGGCGCGCCGCGCTGCTTGTACGGAGACATCGATATCGGCAGCGTCGGCTTCGGCGACATCGGCCAGTGGTTCGGCATTGATCGGGCAGATCAGTTTGATGCGTTTGCCCGACTCCGCGCCGGTCCATTCGTTGTTGATGAACAAGTCGGTGAAGCGGGGTTTCGTTTCGATGGCGGCGGTGGTCACGTTTGCGGCTCCCTGAGTTTCACTCTGTGTACGGTAAGTGAGCCAAAAGCAGATTCCTCACCCCCTCCGTCCCGCGCCGGAGGCGCGGGCCGCGGGGGATTCGGAATGACATTGGTGGTTTTCTTTTCATCAAATTGATGGCCCAGCGCCGCGGATCTTCAGACCCGCGCCTTCGGGCGCCTCACCGCAGGCAATCACGGCCCTAAAGGGCCGTGGCACCAATAGCACACTACCACGCACCACTATTGCGCGCCCGAGAACTGCGCGACGCGCTTCTCGACATAGGCGGTCAGCCCTTCGCGCGCGTCCTTCGACATGAACAACTGCTGCTGCAGTTCGCGTTCGATGGCCAGTCCCTCGGAGAAGGGCACCTCGCAGCCGGAGCAGACCGAGCGCTTGATGCGTCCGACCGCGCGCGATGCCTTGGCGGGCGGCACGAACTGGCGCGCGTAGGCGTAGACCTCGTCCATGAATCCTTCGCGCGAGAAGATGTCGGTGATAATCCCCATCTCCTGCGCTTCCTCGAATGTGAAGGTGCGTCCGGTGCACATCAATTCGATGGCGCGCGACTTGCCGACGACGCGTCCGAGACGCTGGGTGCCGCCGGTGCCGGGCAGTACACCGAGCGTGACTTCGGGCAGGCCGATCTTGCCGGCGTCATGGCGGGCGATGCGGATGTCGGTCGCCAGCGCGATCTCCAGCCCGCCGCCGACGGTGTGGCCATTGAGCGCGCCGATCACGAGCTTGGGGGTCTGCTCAAAGCGGTTGAGGGTCTCGTTGGCGTGCAGGCAGAAGTAATATTTGAATTCGGGATCGGCCTCGCTGAGCATCTTGATGTTCGCGCCCGCGGAGAAAAACTTTTCGCCGTCGCCGGTCAGGACGATCACGTGAACGTTTTTGTCGAAGCGCGCCTGCAGGATGGCCTCGTCCAACTGCCGCATCATCTCGTAGGTGTAGGTGTTGGCAGGCGGATCGACCATGGTGATGGTGGCGATCCCCTCTTTGACATCGTAGCGGATCAACTCCTTGCTCATTGCGGCCTCCTGGGACATCGTCAGAGTTTGTGTTTGCGACATAATCCGTAATTTATTGTGCCCCAATCACAAAAGTCAACACGCGGCCCCGCTGCGGCATTGGCCGGACGCTGCTAAAGGGATCAAGGGACCGGACTTGGCGATTCGGTGCGTATAATACCGGGGGGTTACTTCGGGCATTGCTACCATGCGACAGTTTACGCGCGGCACACTCCTCGGGATCGGTCTGACGCTGGCGCTGGCGGCATCGGCGGCGGCGCAGGTGACGGTTCGCATTTCGGATGCGGCGATCCAGCCCGGGGAAGAGTTCGCGCTCGATGTGACGATGGAGAATGACGTTTACGTCGGCGGCTGGCAGATGGTGTTTCGCTGGAGCAGCGATGTGATCCGCTGCGATTCGGTCGTCGTCGATTCCAATTCATTCGATGCGCGTTTCTATACGGACGTCGCGCCCATCGACTATGCCGGACGCGTAACGATACTGGCGTTGCTTCCGCCGTTCACGTTTCCATTACCGGAAATCCCGCCCGGGGACCATTCGATGGGGCGGCTGTACTTCTCCAGCCAAAGCGGGAGTTTCAATCAAAATGTGTTTGTCGACAGTGCGATTGTCGAACTGGTGCCTGGTTTTTACTTGCAGAGCAATCTCTCGACGCCCGACGGGCTCCTGCTGTATCCGGTGATCATACCCGGTGTCATCACAATCGGCAATCCCGGGCCGGTCGTGATCGCGGTTTCGCCGTCTGAACTGAGCTTTCGAGGGGAATTCGGCGGATTTGATCCCGATGCGCAGATACTCAACATCACATCGCCCAGCGGGGTCGATTTCAACTGGACGGCGCAGTGGTCTGGCAATTGGCTGGATGTGCTGCCGTCACTGGGCAAGACACCCGCTTTGCCATCGGTCGCCGCCAGCGTGTTTGCGCTGCCGATCGGAGCGTACGCCGACACGATCTGGATTTCATCGCCGTTAGCGGTGAATTCGCCCGTGCCGGTTCCGGTCACGCTGGAGGTCGATTCGGCGGCTCCACCGCCGCCGCCGTCCGGATTTGCGCTCATGCAGAATCGCCCGAATCCGTTCGTGACGTATCACGATCCCGATACGGAGATTCGCTTTTCACTGGAGCAGACCGACAATGTCTCGATCGTCATCTATGACATGCTCGGGCAGCGAATACGGACTCTCTACTCACGCTCGGGGCTGTCGGCGAACGACTACGTGGCCCGTTGGGATGGGCGCAACGATCACGGGCAGCAGGTGGCATCGGGGCATTACTTCTATCGCATGGTGACATCGCGCGGGTCGGTGACCAAGCGGATGACGGTGATCAAGTAGACAGTGGGAGATTGCTGCTCCTCGCACGAGCGAAACAGGGGTCAGCCCAAGGGCTGACCCGCACAGCTTAGCGTCGGGGACACCCATCGCTTCGCTCCCCTCGCGTCCGCTCGGGACAAGCAGGACAAGCGGCACGCCGTGCCCCTACTGATTTGATTGAAAAGCAGATTCTTCGTCCTTCTCCCGCACTTCGTGCGGGATCAGTCTTCAGAATGACTGACTGGGCTGTGCTTCTGGATTGGAGTGCGGGTCAGCCCAAGGGCTGACCCGCACTGGTAATTTGTTTGGCGGGCTTGCGTGGGACGTGCTACAGCGGTTGGCGGCCTTTGTAGCCGGCGTCGATCTCGTGCCAGTGCGTGATCGACTTCTCCCCCAGCTTCCAGCAGAGAAAGACTTCGCGTCCGTCCCGCATGTGGGGGAAGTCGACTAAGCCATTGAGGTCCTTGATGACGATCCCGTTTTTCTCGAGGGTTCCGAGCAGTGCGGCGATGGATTCGGATCGTCCCAGCAGTTCGCTGCCCTTGCGACTGCCGCCGTTGCCGCCCGAGGATTCGTGAAGGGCATCGAGTTCATCGGCATCCTCGCCGAGATCATCGCGAATGGCGTTAACGCGTTCGAACACCGACAGCACCTGCGGGAGCAGGTCGTTGGCTTCCTGCAGGGAGAAGTGGCGGTCGAATTGAGGCATCGCAAGAGTGGAGCGCGTCTTTAGCGCTCCGGTTCCGAATGTACTACGAATCATCCCCGTCGGGAACCATCTTCCCGGGATTGAGGATGCCATTGGGGTCGAAGGCGTGCTTGAGGCGTCGCATCAGCGCCAGCTCGACGGGAGACATTGCGATCGGCATGTAGCGTTTTTGGACCCAGCCGATGCCGTGCTCCCCGGAGATGGCGCCGCCCATCGCGACCACGCGTTCGAAGAGTTCGGTAATGGCGCCCGGCAGTCGTTCGTCCCACTCCTGGTCGCTGAGGTCGCGTTTGAGGATGTTGACGTGCAGGTTGCCGTCACCGGCGTGGCCGTAGGTGATCGCAAAGAGTTTGTGACGGCCGCAGACGTCGCGGACGACACGCACCAGTTCGGGCAGCCGCGCGCGCGGAACAACCGTGTCTTCTTCTTTGTAGATTGAGACGGACTTGACCGCTTCGCCGATGCCGCGCCGCATCATCCAGAGTTCATCCATGCGGGCGCGATCCTCAGCCAATAAGACATCGCGGGCCCCGGCGTTCAGGCAAATCTCGCCGACCGCTTCCGCCTCTTGCTGAAGCAGCGCCATGTCATTGCCGTCGAGTTCGATCAGCAGGTGCGCTTCGGCATCGGACTGGGGGAATGACTTGCCGAACTTCGCTTCGGCGCAGCGGACGGCCGCGCCTTCGAGATATTCGGCGGCCGAGGGCATCAGCCGGTCCATGAAGATTTGTGTCAATGCCGTGGCGGCGGCCTCGCCGTCGTCGAAAGGCGCGACCAGCATGACACGATGCTTCGGCAGGGGGATCAGCTTGAGCGTGATCTCGGTGACAATTGCCAGCGTTCCCTCGGAGCCGACCAGGAGCTGGGCGAGATTATAGCCGGTCACGTTCTTGAGCAACTTGCCGCCCCAGCGAATCAGCTCGCCATCGGGAAGCACGGCTTTGACGCCGATGACATAGTCCTTGGTGACGCCGTATTTGAGCGCGCGCGGGCCGCCGGCGCACTCAGCGACATTGCCGCCGATAAAGCATGAACCCCGGCTGGCCGGATCGGGCGGATAGAACAGCCCCTTCGCTTCGACCGCCTCCTGCAAGACTTGTGTGATGACTCCGGGTTCGACGACGGCCGCGAGGTTGTTGGTGTCGATTTCGATCAGCTTCTTCATCCGATCCAGCGACAGCGACACACCGCCGTGCACCGGCAAGGCGCCGCCGGACAGGCCGGTGCCGGCGCCGCGCGGCGTGACCGGAATCCGCCGCTCGTTGCAGTGGCGCATGATCGACTGAATCTGATCGGCCGATTCGGGGCGCAAGACGACGTCCGGAGGAAAACACAGGTCTTCGGTTTCATCGGCGCCATAGATGCGGCGGTCGGTTTCGTCGGTGATGACGAATGCAGCGCCGCATACCTCCCGGAACACGGCCAGATCGTCGTCAAGAAGCCGATTGAATTGTGGCATCAGACGATACCGAATCGGTACGAGCAGTGGGTGCCGGCTTAGACCAGATGGAAGTCGCCGTGCTTTTGGATGTGCGCGACCAAGCCGCCGTCGGCGAGGATTTCGGTCATGATCGGCGGCAGCGGTTCGAAGGTTCGTTCGAAGCCGCTGGTGCGGTCAACCAACCGTCCGGCGCCGAAATCGATCTGGAGGTCGTCGCCTTCGTTGATTCCGGATGTGTCGACTTCGATCACCGGCAGGCCGACATTAATCGCATTGCGGAAAAAGATTCGGGCGAAGGACTTCGCCAGCACGGCGCGCGCGCCGGAGAGCTTGATGATCACGGGCGCCTGCTCGCGCGAGGAGCCCATGCCGAAGTTGTCGCCGGCGACCACGAAGTCCCCGGGCTTGACGCTCGCGGCGTAGTCGGCGCGCGCATCTTCGAGCGTGTGCTTGACCAGCTCGGGCATGTTGGAGAGCAGATGCACATAGCGTCCGGGGAAAATCAGATCAGTCGAAATGTTGTCGCCGAAGATCCAGGCGCGTCCGGTGTTGCTCATGCCAGCACCTCGCGCGGATCGGTGATCACGCCGGTGAGGGCTGAGGCGGCGCAGCAGGCGGGTGACGCCAAATAGATGAACGCTTCGGGGTTGCCCATGCGTCCGCGAAAATTACGGTTCATCGTCGAGAGACAGTTTTCGCCGTTGCCGAGAATGCCGGTCTGCACTCCGGGGCAGGCGCCGCAGCCAGGGGAATTGACCAGACCGCCCGCCTCGATGATCGAAGTCCACAACCCTTCTTTGAGACCCTCGAGATACACCTGACGCGACGCCGGTGTCGCCACCAGGCGCGTACCCTTGGCAATACGATGTCCCTTGAGGATGCCGGCGGCGATCCGGAAGTCTTCGACGCGGCCATTGGTGCATGTGCCCAGGTAGATTTGGTGCACTTTGACGCCCCTGGCCTTCTTGTCATTGACGCCGACGACCAGATCAACATTGTGCGGCAGGGCAATCTGCGGCTCGAGTGTGCCGACATCGACGGTCATCTCGAAACGGCAGGGCGCATCGAGTTGCGGGGTGAGCGACTGGTAGTCCTGCGGACGTCCCTGCTCTTCGAAGTAGCGCCTGGTCATCGAGTCGGAGGGCATCAATCCGCACTTGCCACCGGCTTCGACCGCCATGTTCGGCATCACGGCGCGTTCGTGCAGTTCCCATTCGTCGACGGCGGGACCGACGAATTCCATCGAACGGTATGTCGCGCCGCCTGAGCCGATCGCGCCGATGATGTGCAGCATGACGTCTTTGGAGTAGACGCCTTTGGGCAGATGCCCCTTCAGGACAAAGCGCATGGTCTCCGGGACGCGCAGCCATGTTTTGCCGAGGTACATCGCCACCGCGACATCGGTGGAACCCATGCCGATGGCCAGCGCACCGACCGCGCCGCCGGTGCAGGTGTGGGAGTCGCCGCCGATGATGATGTCCCAGGGACGGGCGAAGCGCTCCATGACGATTTGGTGGCTGATGCCCTCGCCGACATCGAGCAGCTCGACGCCCCATTCGTCGGCGAAGTCGCGCACGGTCTTCTGTTCGTTTGCCGATGCCACGGTCGAGCTGGGGGAGGCATGATCGAGGAAAAAGCGCACCTTCTCCGGCGACTTGAAACCGGCAAACCCGAGCTTGCCGAGCTGGGAGATCGCCAACGGGCCGGAGAGATCATGCGCGAAGACCTGATCGATTTCGACCATCACGATCTGGCCGGGGCGTACGGTTGTCCCCGTTTTCTTCGAGAGTATTTGTTCAACAAGCGTTTGCGGCATGTCACTCATCCTACCCTGATACGAGACTGAGTCGGAACTGAAGGGCGCAGTATATCCAGATGCCGCCCTTCCAACAAACGGTTTTCGGGCCAATCATCCGACTGGTGCGGCGGGCTCGGCGGTTCGACTGCGCTCACCACAAGCGGTGATGAGCGATGCCGTCCGGTCGAACAATCGCGCGTTGCGGTGGAAGGCGCGAAACTCGGTGACACCGGTGTAGCAGCCCAGGGCGATTGTGACTGTCCCCAACGTGTAGTGCACCCAGCCGGGAATCGGGCCGAATACAGTGCCGCCGCCGGCAATCGGAGTCGCGGTGGCCAGCAATGCCAGGATGTATCCGCGACCGGCGACCCGGCGTTTGAGCGATTCGGCTTCGGCGGCAATCTCAGTGTCCAGGCCATGGCGTGCGCAGGCATTGACCAATGCGCGCCGCATTCCGTAGAAGTAGTAAATCGTCATCACCTGCGCCAACGAGAACTCCAGCGAGGCGATCACCCCGGCCGTGAAGTGAAAGTCCGGGGTGAACGCGCCCGGAAACAGCCAGCGTGAGACGCCGACGAACGCCATCCCGGCGAGACCGAACCACTTGGATGCAATCAGGAGGATGGCCAGCATGAGTCTCTACGGGCCCGGTGTCACGAGACGGTACGTCATCTCCATCACTTCGACTGACGGAAGATTGCCGAGTGCTCGTGCCAATGCGGCGACGAAAGAGAAACGGGTGTCGTACCGCAGCCGCACCGACCACGCGTTCCATTCCCCGTCGATGCTGATGACCCACTGACCATCGACCCAATCCATCGTGCCGATGAGGTTGGCAAACTTCGGCTCGCTCCAGTGCACGAGATACGATTGACCGGCTGCGGCCGGCAAAACCTGCCCCCATCCGCGTGACACGACGACCGTATCTTTCGTGCGTACCAGCGTGCGGCGCAACTCCAGCCCGTTCCCGGATGAATCGGGGCGGATGGCAATGGTGTCGCTGAAGTCGTTCATGAAGTACCGTCCTTCGCCGACCCAGATGCTGCCAGGCGCATCGATGAAATGGGCGATGAGATCGGTCCGGAAATTCCCAAGTGAGTCCTGAGCAGGGGACGACTGCGCCAAGCAGACGACAGCGAGAACCAACACCGCAAGTATGGCTCTGACGCGTCTTCGCCGCGGTCGTGCCGGGATCGTTTTCATAGCTCACTTCACGCGAACTTCGGGCTTGCCTCACCCCAACCCACTCACACAGGGAGCGGGGGCGACATCTTCTCCCATCGGGTGGAGTCGCCACAGGCGATCAAACATGATACCAATTCTGATACTCGCCGACGCATCTCTACTCCCCGATGATCTGCACTCTCACAGAGCGTTGTCGCGGGCGATTGTCGAATTCCAGAAACACGATCTGTTGCCACGTTCCCAACAGCGGCCTGCCTTCGGACACCGCCGTGGTGAAGGACGTGCCGATCAACGCCGAGCGCAAGTGGGCATAGCCGTTGCCGTCGCCCCATGTCTTGTCGTGTTCGTAGGAAGCTCCGGACGGGATCAGCTTTTGCATGAGGTCGGGCAGATCGCGCTGGAGACCGGGTTCAAATTCGATGGTGGTGACAGCGGCAGTCGAGCCGACGGCACAGACGGACACCAGACCCTCTTTGATCCCGCTGACGTCGATTGCCGTGGCCACGCGTTCGGTCAGATCGACGATGTGCCCGTCCCCGGTCGTTTCAAACCGGATCGATTCGGAGCGAGTCATGATGTCAATTGGTCCGCTCGCGACAATTCGCCCAGTGTCAGGTGGCGTCTGATCTTGCGCGTGCTCGTGCGTTCGAACGGCTCCATGCGGACGGTCCATTCGACAACACGTTTATACGACGCCAGGTGCTCTGCGGATCGTTTCACGGCGGCCCCGATGCAATCGGCGATTTCGGATTCGGTGAGCTGGCGCGATTCATCCTCACCGGCCAGCCACTCGTGATCGGGCACGATAATCGCCGCGACGACTTCTCCGGCGCGGCCGGGACGTTTGTGCGCGTAGACGAGCGACTCGAGGATCTCCGGCTGGGCATCGAGCACGGACTCGACCTCCTCAGGATGAATGTTTTTCCCCGCACCGGTCACGATCACGTTTTTGGAGCGCCCGACGATCCGCACGTGGCCGTCGGAGTCCAGCGCACCGTCATCGCCGGTCAAAAGCCAGCCATCACTCAGGACGGCATCGGTCTCGGCCGGGCGCTTCCAGTAGCCGCGCATCACCATCGGGCCGCGCACGGCGATTTCGCCGTTGCCGTCGGGATCGGGATGATCGATGCGGACCTCGACGCCCGGCAGCGGCAAACCGACAGTTTCGTAGCGATAGGACTTCGGCCGATTGAAGGTCAGGACCGGAGCGGCCTCGGTGAGGCCATAGCCCTGCAGCAATCGGATCCCCAGAGTATCGAAGAATTCGGCGACCTCGGGAGTCAACGCTGCCCCGCCTGACGCCAGCAACCGCAGAGAATCCAGTCCGCCCTTGCGGCGCAATGGGCGAAACAAGGGCCGTCCGGCACCACGCAGGCCGAAGCGTCGCGCCAGACGGCTGACACCCTTCAGCGCACCGACGATCGAGCGGCCGGCTCTGCCGCGTTCTCGGATCCGGCGTTCGATGGCGAGCATCATCTTCTCGAACAGCAACGGAACGCCGAGGATTACGGTCGCCCGCATCGCCCTGAGATCGGCAATGATCTCGTTGGATTTCAGACTGCGCGCATAGGCGACCTGCGCTCCGATCGAGAGCGGGTACAAAAACCCGGCGGTGCATTCGTAGGCGTGGTGAATCGGGAGCACCGACAACAGGAGATCGTCGGAATACAGCAGTTGCATTGCGCTGATGGCGGCGATGTCGCTGGAGATGTTGGCGTGCGTCAGCATCACCCCTTTGCTGGTGCCGGTGGTGCCGGACGTGTAGATGATGACCGCCAGGTCATCGGGGCTGACCGTTGGCGGCGGCATGGTGCCGGAAACCGACAGATCCTCCAGTCGCGGCCAGATGGAGGAAAGGGAAACGATTCGGGTCATCCCGGCCAGACTCCGAAACAGCTCGATGTCGTCGGCGATGAGGAACTGCGCCTCGCCGTCGGCGAGGATGCCCTTGACCTCGTTGACAGTCAGGAGCGGATCGATCGGCAGCACGACTGCGCCGGCCCACAGTGCCCCCAAGTAATTCAGCCCCCAAACGAAGCGGTCGGCGCCGCGGATCGCGACATGGGCGCCGCGCACGACGCCGCGATCGGTCAGACGCCCGGCGATCGTTGTGACGGCTGCCTGAAGCTGCAAATAGGTGACCGGCTCGAATCGGGCATCGACCCATCGCCACAGGGCGGGCCGGTCGCGGTATTGCTTCGCCCACGACTGCATCAGTTCAGGGATCGTCGGGTACGGTCCGGCGAGAACCGGCTGCATCGGCGCCATGGGCGTATTATACGCCCGACAGCAACGGGAGGGAATACGGATCGGCGCGACGATTGCGACGCGTGCGTGCTTATCGGCGGAGCATTGCCGCCACGCGGCGTTTGACCTTGTCTTCGATGTCGAGGATTTTGGCGCGGTCGTGGTAGGAGACGACGTCGTATTCGCGGAGCTGCTTCATCTCGTGGAGGACGGCACTGATGCTGCAGACCGCGCGTTCGATCATTTTCATCGACTCAATCAGCTTGCCTTCGGGATCGAGGTATTGGCCCTTGCGGATCGCCACCTCGACGAGTTCGGAATGCCCCATGATCGTGGTCGTGGCATTGTTGATGTAATGCGAGTATGTCGCGCAGATGGCATCGAGGATTTGGCGGGCGAACTCATCTTTCTTGGCGCTGGGTGAATTCATGAACAGCGCTTCCATCTGGGAGGAGATGCGATACAGTTCGCGATTGGCACGTGCCAGGATCATGATCGGTGATTCGACGGGAATGTCCAGATGCGCCGCCAGCGCCGAAAGATTCTCGGCGACCCAGCGGTCGACATTCTCGAGGTCGGAGGAACGCACACCGAGCACGGCCATCAGGTGGTGCTTTTCCTCCAATTGCGCGCGCGAGACGGACGGACGGGATTCGATCCCCTGATGACCGATCGTGTCGGCCAACGCGACGATGAGGGTCAGTTTCCCATAGCGGGGACCGTCCTCGGCAAGTACCGAATCGTGGTGGTGAGCGGCGGCCTCGACGAAGGCATCGGGCAGGCCCCATTTTGCAAACAGCAGCTCGGCGGCCTGCTGGTGATCGATCCCGAAGAGCCGGCGCTCGGCGGCGCACCAATCGTCGTCGGGTGTTGCCGCGGCGACGAACGCACCATACTGCGACCCGAAGGCCCGGGCCATGATCAGCAGCCCCAGGTCATGCAGCAGCCCGGCAACGAACGCTTCTTCCTGCGGCTGGTGTCCGACGCGTGACGCCAACAGTTGCGCGATGCCCGCGGTTTCGACGCAGTGCTGCCAGAAGCGTCGCATATCGAAGGCCGGCGGCGTCCCGTCGTCGTCGAACACACTGTGGATCGCCGTCGAGAGCACCAGCGATTTGACCGAGCGGAATCCCAACAGCACGACCGACTCGTGCACGGTCGTGACCTGCCCGCGGCGCCCGTACAATTCGGAATTGGCAATCCGCATCAATCGCGCGGCGGTGGGCGGATCTTTCAGGATGATCCGGCTTAGGTCATACGTGGTCGCGTCCGGCGAATCGCAAACGCGCAGAATCTCGCTGAGCGTCTGCGGAAATGTTCCGAGCTCGTCGATGGAGAGGATTTGGTCGCGGATTTCCGGACTGATCATGCGCTGATCCCGATGGCAGTTGGCGTTCCCGTTGAGTCCGGCAGCGGAGTCAACGTCCTCCACTTTCTTATCGGCTGCAGCGGATCGATCCTCAAGAGGCATAACACATTGTCCCGACGCCTCTTAGTGTCCGGGGCGGCTCCGGTCCGTCCGCGACAAAAGCTTGGACGCTGCTTGGGGGATGCTGATGTGCCGAGTGGCTGTGCCGTGGTACTGTGCGTCAATGTCCAAGCTGCGTCAGTCGTCGCTGCAGACGAGCGCGACGGTGCAGAAAGCGGGCTCTCCAAGTCTCAGCATCGACGCCGAGGGCGCCGATGGTATCCCGGAATCGGATCGATTCCAGTGCCGCGTCGACCAGACGGAGCGCGCCGGAATAATCGCGCAGCCGATGTTCGAGATGCTTGGCGATTTCCTCGCAAACGTCGACGCGCTGCGGGTCCAGTCCGGCAACCTGTCGCCACTGTTCATGCGCTTCGTCGTAGGCGCGGGCCCGTTTCAACGTGCGCGCGCGCAGTTCCCGCGACTCGACGCGCTGCGCATTGTCCAGGATTCGGCGATCCACCTCGTCGAGAGCACTCAGGGCGTGGCTGAATCGCCCCTTGCGCAGCCAATACCGCGCCAGCGACAGCAGGTCGGTCGGGTCGCCCAGCGACGGAGACTCGGGCCGGGTGCGATCCGACAGCCAGAGATGGCAGACGAACAGAGAGACGACATCGAGACGGTTGTGCTCGAACACGTGAAACAGTCGCGGGCTGACTCCGCCGCGCAAGTATTCGAAATACACTTCCGGCACCTCGCTGCCGGGTATGTCCTCGACGCGCGCGAAGCGCAGAATGCGTTCCTCGACGTTGCCGAGCGAACAGTCGCCGATGCGCCGTTTGAAAAGCGCGCGTGTCGGATGCAGCAGATCCAGGTGCGGCAGATTGCGGAACGCGGGATCGAACCGCCAGAAGCGAAATCGTCCCTCCAGCAACGGACCATCGAACGCGGCGCCGTTGTAGGTGACCAGCGCCTCGGCCACAGACAGGCGTGCGGCCAGGGCGCCGATCAGCGCCGGTTCGTCCGCGGGCTCGGGGAGGAAGTATTGCTCGACGACGAATCGATCCTCCCTCACGAAGCCAAGAGCGACCAGGAAGGCGAGAGTCCCCGCGCCGCCGGACAAGCCGGTCGTCTCGCAATCGAGATACACGAACTTGTCGCGACCGAATGCACGATTGTCGGCACCCAACGGAAACTGCAATCCGTCAGAAGCCGCCCTCTCGAACAAATCCCCAACCAGGCACTCTCCCCACGGCGCACAGGGATCGTGGACCAGTGAGCGCAGCCAGTAACGTCCGGTTGAGGATACGACCTCGCGCGCGCCGACCGATTCCGCCGTCCTCAAGAGAGGACCTGCGACGATCCGTCCGGGCTCCGGAGACGGTATGGCGGACAGCGAACGTCCGATCCGTTCCAACCGTTCCCGAAATTGCGCGGCCGAGTCCATTCATTACTCTCCGCTGCGGTAACGGGCGATTTGGGCGATGACGAACGGATCGGTTTCCGACGCGGCCAGTTTTTCGATGGCGCGCCGTGACTTCGGTTCGGGATGCAGGGCCAGCGCCTCGACGGCAAAGCCGCGGATCATCGCATCTTCGAACCGGAGCAATTGCAGGAGTGTTGATCGGGCGCGCTGGTCATCGCAGCCGCCGAGGGCGACGATCGCCCCGTATTGTCCCGGCGGAGTGAATCCTTGCGCCGCCTCGCGCAGCAACGCCAACGGGCATGGGGCAAGATCGATCAACGATTGCAGGGCGGACTGTCGGACTCCGAAAAACGGATCATTCAGGTACGCAACGAGCGTTTCGGCGGCGCGCGCATCGCCGAGCCGTCCGAGCGCCACGACGCAACTTTTCCGCACATCGCTGTCGCCTTCGTCCGGCAGTCGCGACAACAAAGCATCGAGTGCGCGCGGGTCTTTGATTTCTCCGAGCGCGGTTGCGACCTGGGAGCGGACATTAAACCAGGGATTGTCGAGTTGCCGTACAAGTGCCGGAACGGCGGACGAATCACCGATGCGTCCCAGACATCGGGCGGCATTGCGCGGCGTGTAGTCACCCGGCGCATCGAGATGGTCGACCACATGCGGCGTCGCCGCCGGCCCGATCTTTTCGAAAATATCGGCGAGCGTCAGCCGTTCCCGCGCGTCGGTGGCATCCAGCCGATGGACCAGCCAGCGTGCCGCGTCTGCACCCATCTGTGCCAACGAGTCCTTCGCCGGCTCGACGAAGTCACGGTAACGGACACCACCTTCAGAGGCATACAGGAACAGGCGCATCACCCTCGACGAATCGGTCTCGGCGCATGCCGGCGCCGCGCCCGCATACGCACCGCAGGCCGCCACGAGCAATCGGATGGATGCGATGGTCAGACCGCGTCGCCGCACCCCGCTTACTCCTTCTCCGACAATTCCGTCCGCCGATTCATCCAGGCCGAGTCGGCGTCGACGCCGACCCCCCAGCGCGATCCGCCCAGCCAGATGCGCCCATCGCTGCCGGGCCCGAGGTAACGGTCGGCGCCTCCCAGATCGAGGAACAGACCGACCGAGCCGTACTCCCGTCGGGGATTGCCGTAACCCTGCGTGTTGGCGCCGGATTCGACGGAGTAGGCGTCGTTGCCGGCCTGATCGATGAGGATTCCCACGCCGTTGGCCGATCCCGCTCCCTGCGACAGATCGGCGGCGGCGTAGGTATCGTTGCCGCCGCGGTCGATGAGCAGTCCCGCCGACCAGTCGTGGCCGCATCCCTGGGAGACGCCCTTGGCGAAATAGGTGTCGTCGCCGGCGCGGTCGTAGAGGCATCCCGCGGTCATATGAGTCGCCGATCCTTGCGCGTATTGATATGCCTGATAGTGGTCGTTTCCGGAGGCATCGTAGAGCCCGCCGTACGCCCACCAGTACGACGCGCCCTGCCCGAAGATGTCGGCGGTATAGACGTCGTTGCCGCTCCCATCCAGCAGCAGCCCGACGCCGCCGGAGCAATGCGGGCGGATGCCGTAGCCGAACCCCTGCGACAGCGACAGGTAGTGGTCGCGATACCGGAGCACGTCCTCATACAGCCCGCCGGAGGTATAGTTATCATTCCCACTATAATCGGATAGTATCCCCAGTCCCGCCGCAAACCCGAACCCCTGCGAGAACAGCCGTCCGGTGTATTGGTCCGTACCGGATTCGTCGCAGAGCACGCCGATCCCGAAACCGCCCGCCCCCTGCGTGTGGGTATCGCCGCGGTAGGCATCATCGCCGGCCCGGTCGATCAGCGCACCGGCGCCGAACCATCCGGCGCCCAGAGAGAACGAGCCGGCATCGTAGGTGTCGTTGCCGGCACAATCGATTAGCAGACTCCAACTCCAGTAGCCGCAGCCCAGGGCGCGGCCGGACGGCGCATCGTAGATGTCGTCGCCCGACCAATCCACGATCAACGACGGCCGACCGGGGGTGACCGGAGCCAGCCGATACAGGTCATCGCCGCCGGGGTCGAGAATCAGGGACGGCGCTCCCACATAGACATCGGGCCCGAGTGTTCCGACGACGAGCGTGTCGCCGTGGCCGAAGGCAATCCGTCGCATGGCACGGGGCCAATCGGCGGAATCGATAACGGGTGAGCCGTGCGGCAGGGAAGCGAGGAGGGTATCCAGAATGGCGGCGCCTTGCGTCCACACCCAGCGCCAATTCAGCGAATCGGACATCGCGGCGAAACGCTGCGCCAAAGAGTCTTCGCGTCGGAACATCGCATCGAGCGCTTCGGGAGACTTGTCCTTATCGGAGGCATCTTCCCGCAAGAGCTCCGGGAGCGTGTCGCGGATCATCAACCGCGTTGCCAAATCCAGTCCGGCGCAAACCGAGTCGATCCAATCGCGCTCGTCGGACGCGGCCATCGCGATTGTCAGGAAGCGTTTCCAATCCGCTGGGAGAGGCAATGCCGAGACTGGTCGCGGCAGCACAGAGTCGGCGAACAATCGATGTGCCCAATCGGATGGCCAGTCGGACAATGCCAACTGCGCCAGGGGAGTGATGCGAATCGGAACAGTCGGCGCCGGTGTTGTCTGCCTGGTGTGATCGAACGCTGCCGCGCTAAAGGCGTGCAGCACCTCGGGCATGGCCGCCGGGTCGCGCATCAGGCGGTCGACCAAATCCAGGCGGCAACCGTCGCGCTCGACATAGTCGTCCCGCAGCCGCAAGTCGTCCGGGAGCAGGCGGATGTACGACAGCGCAGCGGCGACGGCCCCGGCCGGCCAAATCGAGGCCATGGAGTCGGCGGGGGGTTGGGCGTGGAGGTGCGTGCCGCTGGAAATCAACCCGACCGCTGCCGCCGTCAAAACGACCGACCGGCGGATGAGGCGATGCCGCGATTGTCGGTCTCCCATCACTGGGTGTGATAGGACACGGCCCGGAATCCGTCAATCGCTTTCCGTGCGGATGACGCCGTAATCACGTGTGCGCGGACGCGGCGGAAGTGTTCGCCGTCGCGACCTGGGAGATCAGATCACGCAGTTGATCGAGGTGGAAGGGCTTGGCGAGAACCGCATCGACGTGGGCGTTGGCGAGTTTGGCCTCGTCGATCTGTGCTCCCCACCCGGAGATGACGATCACCGGGACTCGCGGCCGGAGCGTGTAGGCATGGCGCGCCACTTCCCATCCGGTCACGCCCGGCATCCCCAAATCGGTGACGACGATGTCAAATCGGTCGGCGCGCAATTCCACGATGGCGGCGGCGCCGTTGTCGCGGGTCGTGACTCGGTATCCGACCTCGGTGAGCGCCTCGCCCATGACATCCAGAATGGTCTGGTCGTCATCGATCAGCAGCACGCGCCAGTCGCCGCGCTGACCCAGCGTAAACCGTGGCACGGCCCCTTCGGGGGCTTTGTCGGTTTGCGGCAGATCGATGGTGAATGTCGTGCCGACTCCCACCGCCGAGTTGACCCGAATTTCGCCTCCGTGGCGTGTGATGACCCCGTAGGCGACCGCCAATCCCAGCCCGGTTCCCTGCGCGCCCTTGGTGGTATAGAACGGGTAGAAGACCTGTTCCAACTGTTCGGCGGGCATACCGCTGCCTTCGTCCTCGATTTCCAGCAGGCAGCGCCCCCCCACGGGGCGCAGGCGGCAGCGCAGCGGTCCGCCGTCGGGCATCGCATCCAACGCATTGAAGATCAGATTGGCCACGACGTCGACCAATTCGGAGTGAATGCCGTCCACGTAGCAACCCGAACAGGCCGCGCGCTCCACCTGATAGATGACACCATTGGCCTGCGCCTGCGATTCCCAGCGATGGCGCGTGAGCTCCAGGGCCTCGGAGACCACCTGGGACAAGTCGGTCGCGGCAAATTCATTCTGTTGACCGCGCCGGGTGAATGCCTGCAGGCGTTTGACGGTTTCGGCGCCCTGCAGGGCGATCTTTTCGATCTGGGTGATGTGACGCTGGACTTCGTCGGGATCCGACTTGGTCCGCAGGAGTTGAACGCGACCGAGTATGGCGCCCAGCAGGTTGTTGAAGTCGTGGATGACGCCGCTGGCCATTTCGCCGAGGGCGGCCATCTTCTCCGAGCGGCTCAATCTCTCCACCGCGCTCTGTTCATCGGCTGAGTATGCCTCTGGCCGTCGGGGGGCCGATAGCCCCTCCGGCGGCAAGACAATGTCGCGTTGTTCCGGTGACGTGCGCATCATCGTTGGGCGGTGCCCTCAGACGGCTTGGCCGTCTGACGTCGGATCACGAGGTCAGAACGTTGCCCGCGAGACGTGGCGCCGTGACGGGGTGAGCAGGGATCGGCTCAGGCACGCGTACGGATGCCGGCCGCTGAAACACCCGATTGTCCCCCGTCGCCTGCCCCACTTCGCGGTGGTCCTTCGCGCCGTTGTTGCGCGCGTGGGCCGGGTCGGGCGTGAGTGCCGTCAGGCCGTTTCCGCGCACATAGGTGGCCAGGAGATCCTGAATGCGTGTTGCCGACTGGACGATGGTCTCCAGGTGGCGGTCCGCGGTGGCGCACAACGATGGCTGCTTGTAGCGAATCAGTTCCGCCGATCCGACGATGCACGTGATCGGATTGATGATATCACGGCAGAACTCGGACCAGCCCGCGACATGCTGCCGCCCCGCGTGCTGCGGCGGCGGTGCATTGACATCCATCCCGACCCAGCGATAGCGGATGGCGTGGGACAAGGCGGTCAGGACGGCATCGTCGACACGGCCCAGGCGCGTCCGATCGGGATCGCGAACTTCGACGACATCGACGAATCCGAGCACCTGTTGACCGGCGCAAATCGGGATGATTGCGGCCGTTCGCAGATTGATGCCGACCTGCTGCGACTCCGTCTGGTCCATGTGCGATTCGGGATCGTCCTGATCGACATGCACGACGCCGTGCGCCTGCAGGGCGCTGCGATGCCATGGAAGCTGGGACAAACGCATCGGGGAAACTGCGGGCCCGGTGCGGACGCGTCCGGTCGAGGCAATCTCGGTGAGCGTGTCGCCATCGGCGCCGAGCTGCAGCAGTCGGATCGCGGCTGAGGGAACGATGCTGCGCACCGATTGCAGCATGGTCGTGTCATCCTGCCACGCCATGGGCGCGGAGAGCATCTCCCCGGCCAGGCGCGACGCCGCTTCGGCGCGCTGATTCCGGTTGCGTTGCGCAAGGCCGGACAGCCAAAGACCGATGACGCTGCACAGCGGCTGCAGCAATGCCACCGTTGTTTCATCGTATTGCGCGGGTTGCCGGTGCGCGATGGTCAAGGCACCCAACGGCGTTCCGGAGCCGTCGGAGAGGGGCAGCACCAGGCGTGTGCGCATTCCCAGACGGCATTCCCATGGCTCCTTTTCGTCGTGACCCTCCCGAGGGGATTCGCGCAGATCCGGTGTGTTCAGAATGCGCGCGGTCGCGCGCACGCGTCGCGTGGTCGCCGCCATCGGCCAGCGTTTCCGGCTTTCGACGATGCGGCGCTCGCCGGGGACCATGCTGATGCGGTCCTCGTGACGCAGCGAACCATCGACGGCGGCCAGCGACAGATAGTGGAAGTCGACAACGTCGTGCAGGGCGACCGCGACCTGCGCGACGCCGCGCGACAGGCCGATCTGGCCGCTGAGCGCCAATGACAACCACGAGAGCGGTTCGGCGACACGACCGGAGGTCAGACCGCGATGGGCCGCGATCCAATCGGAAACGAATCGCCCGAGCATTTGCCCGGCAGCATGAAGCTGACCGAGCGCGGTGTCGGTATACGAGCCCGGCTGCGGTTGTTGAAGAACCATGACGGCGTAGCAGCCGGCCGCGTCGGCACACGGTACCGCGATCATGTCAGGAGCGCCGTGCATGGCGCGGTACACTCCGATATCGCAACTGTTCGATGCCGCCGCGACCATGCGGTCGGATTCGGCATCGTAACCGGAGTGTGCGATCGATCGGGGATTCGCCGAGCAGGTTGCGATGTGACGGCGGCTCTGAGCGCCGGTCTTGCAGAGATGCACGCAATCGGCGCCGGTAAACCGGCGGATCACGGAGGCGGCATCGGCCAGCATCGAGTCGAGATCCGTTGCGGCCGCATGGCTGTGTGCGAGGGCCGACACCAGCGCATCAAACGATTGCTTCTGTCCGATGCGGGGCGTCATCACTCGGCGATGGGCCAGGCGACGGGTGATCGCCCAGGCGCAGAACAACACGCTGATCGCCAGGGCCGCCGCATGGACCCCCCACGTTCCCCAGGCCAGTTCGGAGATGACCAGCGTCGTATCGACGGTCCACAGCATCGCCCCGAACATGACCATCGCCCATACGCCGGTCAGCAATGCCGGGACGATTGAATCCGCCGCTTTCCCCGGCGTCATGCGGATCGTTGTCCAAAGGACATAGGACGCCGCAACCAGCGTCACCACGGTAATGATTGTTGTGACCATGGCATTTCCCCCTCGATCAAGGGCGGCCAGCCCGTCGATCGGTCCTGCGAGTGCCTGAGCCGGTCGAAACCAACCCATCAGATTGTCTTCCCTGACGTGTCGTTTACCGTCTGGTCGGAATTCGCGCTTTCGGACCGAAGAAGTTGTCGGTGTGCAAAAGTCACGGCGACTATGGTCGCGCTCCGACACTCCGCCCATTCGGAGACGGCGTTGACACATTTATTGCATCGGCTTACGGGGGAAAACCTTGATGGAATCGGCGGCGGCCCGATGTATTGACCAAGCCGCATAACCGGAGGAAGTCGATTCCGAGCGCAAAGGCCGCGTCGTAGCGATTGGCGGCGTAACCTAAAGCGGCACTGCTTGTTCGAGGTTGCTATCGGCCAACGTGACCGCTTGACTTGCGACTACTGACCTTGGCGGGTCAGGAGCAGCCGGGCTTTCTGCGTGTTCTTGAAGTGGAGCTTTGCGTACTGAGATAGAACGGCCTCCCCCTGCCCGGCGACTAAGCGGGCTGCCGCCGCATCGACGGGCGAGCCTGCCCCCTTGGGCAGCACCATCCCGCATTCATCGGACAGGCGTTTGAGACGCCAGAGAAACTCCGCGCGGGCGAGCACGGATGCCGCCGCCACGGCGATGTCGCGTTCGCCGCGCGGCGTCTGAAACAGGCGGACATCGCGGCCCTTTTGCATCAAGGCCTGCTCGATGAGGCGTTCGTCGCCGAACTGATCGGCGACAACCACTTCAGCGGAAGCATTTTCCAGGACATTCTCGATGGCGCGGGCGTGCGCCCACGCCAGCAGGCGATTGAGATTCTTCATCTTGGCGTAAAGCTCGTTGTACTTCGCGGGTCCGATGGCCACGACGGCATGCGGAATCTTTGCCGAAGTGATGCGCTGGGCCAATTGCGCAGCCCGTCCATCGGAGATGCGTTTCGAATCGATGACCCCCCACGCTTCCAGTTGCGCACCGGTCGGCAGATCGGCCCAGACAGCCGCCACGACCAACGGCCCAAAATAGTCGCCCTTGCCGGATTCGTCGGTGCCGACTCGCGCAATGTCGGAAAATCCGCTGATGTCCTTGTCGGCCATCATGCCGCGCAAACATGCGCGGCTGGGTCGGATGCGCTATGACAAAGTTTGGTGGACCGAACAGGGCGAGAGCCGACCGGATTTTCGGAGATGGCTATCGCGATTCAGGCCAGGCGGATTCCACCGGGCGTTTTCGGGCTGCTGATTGAGGTGTTGGGGGTGAGAAAAATGGGCCGGGGAATGATGGAGTTGGGATCGGCCACGCTCGGGAGGGTCGTCGACGAGCGCAGGACATCATCCCCGGCCACATACTTTGTACGAACCGATGACGCCGTCAGATTGGTTCACTCCGTCGCACTTTCGCGCGACGGGCGACCGTCATCGACTGGTCTTCCATAGCTTCCGAACGCCGACCCGACGCCGGCGGTTCCCATGTCGGTGATGGGATGGGAGAATCGAGTATCCGGACGCGCACGAGCGGTTTGATATACAGCGAACGCGAGGGCAGCCATTTCGATGGCCGTGATGGCTCCATGCGCGTGTTCTGCTTCTTGTGCGGCATCTCGACTCCCTGGGGTGCAACGGGACTCCGTTAGGGAGTTTCGCAAACCGCATACCGTCGCGCCAGACAACACCGATCCCCGCAACGCCCGTTTGGGGGGTGTTTGGAGACATCTGAACTCTGGCGGCCGGTCGGAGTGTGCAGCGTCTTGCGCAGGATGGGCAATGAGACATGCCCGCAACGGTCAGGGTCGCGACCGGGCTATGGGGACCCATCGCCCGGCGGTCGTCCGATCCCCCAGTGTAGTTTCTCGCGCAGCACCGACAAAAACGAGTGATCGGCGAAACGCACCAGCCGTCCGCGGTAGCGGCTCTGCGCGATGGTGACGGTCGCGCCTTCGGCCAGCGTGCGGGTGCGCTGTCCATCGACGGTGAGCACGACATGCCCCGAGACGGACCGCACGGTGATCGCCACAGTGTCACCACTGGAAAACACGATCGGGCGCTGTACGAGTGAGTGCGGAGAGATCGGCGACAGGGTCATCACGTGCAGGGTCGGCATCAGGATCGGCCCGCCGACCGACAGGGAATAGGCGGTCGATCCGGTGGGCGTCGCGACGATCAGCCCGTCGCCGATGTACTCGCTGACAAACTCGCCATTGAGCGATACGTGAAATGTCGCGATGCGCGCGATGCCGCCTTTGTCGACGACGGCATCGTTAAAACCGACCCAGCGGTCGTCGGGCGCCGACGGATCGGAGACCTCCAGCATCAGCCGTTCTTCGATCGCGTAATCATCGGAACGGACACGTTCGAGCGCGGTCAATGCCTCGCCCGGCGCCACCGCCGTGAGAAATCCCAGGCCGCCGAGATTGATGCCGAGGACAGGAATACCGTGTGGGGCCGCGGCGCGCACCGATGCGAGCATGGTGCCGTCGCCGCCCAGTGACAGGACCAGATCGACGCCGCCTTTGACCAATTCATCGGGGACACCCGAATAATGCGGGTCGCGCGCCATGTCGATTCGTTCGACGGCCGCGATCGGCCATTGCTGCGCTTTCGCCCAACCCTGAATGGTGGCAACAGTCGATTCGGCCAGCGCGTGGCGGGAATTGACGATGAGAGCGAGGCGTTTCACAGAGGAGCGGATTGGAGGTTTGGGCTCAGCGCGTTCGATGCACGACGTAGTCGGCGATTCCCAGCAGAATCGATGCATCCCCCGGATAGCCCGACACGGCGGCCTTCGCATCGGCGGTCAGCCGCATCGCGGTGTCACGGGCGGCTTGAAGACCGACGGCCGCCGGGTATGTGACCTTCCGGTGCTTCAGATCCGATCCGGTCGGTTTTCCCAGCGATTCCGATGACTCGGTCAATTCGAGGATGTCATCGACAATTTGAAAGGCGAGGCCGAGCGGGAGGGCGTATCGGGTCAATGCCGCCGATGCCGTCTCGTCGGCGTCGGCGAGCGCCGCGCCCGCCCGTACACATGCTTGAATCAATGCCCCGGTCTTGCGGCGATGAACTTCGCGAACCAATGACTCGGTCGGCGACTGCCCCTCGGCCTGCAGATCGGCCAGTTGCCCCCCCACCATGCCGGTCGGACCGACGGCGTTCGCGATGACAGCGACGACTTCGGCGGGCGCGTGGCGCGAGAGGACTTCAAACGCCAGCGCGTGCAACGCATCGCCGGCGAGGACGGCCGTCGCCTCGTCGAAGGCCACATGGACCGTGGGACGCCCCCGTCGCTGGTCGTCGTCATCCATGCACGGCAGATCGTCGTGGACGAGCGAATACGAATGAATCATTTCGACCGCGGCCGCGACCGCATCGACCCCGGGATGGGATCCGTTCAGCGAATCATGCGTGGCCAAGACCAACAGCGGACGCAGCCGTTTCCCGACTCCCAGGACCGCATGCCGCATCGCGGCGAGCAATCGCTCCGGAGCGCCGTGCTGCGTATCGAACCGGCGTTCCAGCTCGGCGTTGACGCGGCGGTTGCAGGCGGACCAATACGACGCCAGATCGACGGGGTTCACGGCCGGATCCGTTGACGGGTGCTCACGCGTCGTCGTCATTGTCGGTGTCATCGGCATCGCCGTCTTGGAAGTCATCGTCGTCCGACTCGCGTTCGGCGATCTTCTCCAGTGACGCGGTGATCTTCTCGATTTTCTTTTCAGCCGCGCCGAGCGTTTTGGAACAGTCGCGAACCAGCTCCATTCCCTCGGCATACAACGCCAGCGCCGCTTCGAGCGCGACATCATCGCCCTCGAGCATCGCGACGATCTGTTCTAATCGCGCGAATTGATCTTCGAAAGTTCTGGGTTTCGTTGCGGCCATCGAAGGGAATCTAAGGCGCGGGGAGTGCTCCGTCCATCGGGTCGTTGGGACCGGGATGCCGGCTACGGCCCAGACCCGGACACGGTCGAACGAATGATGCCGCGACTCAGCCGCGTTTCCAGTTCATCTCCGTCGGAGACGACGGCGGCATCGCGCAACGCATCGGCACGGCCCACTCGCCGCGTGATGGAGTAGCCGCGGCGCAGGACCGCTTCGGGCGAAAGCGCGGTGAGCCGTCCGTTGAGTCCCTGCATGAGTTCGAGGTGGCGACGCAGCCGCTGCCGCATCTGCCGTGTCGCCGTTTCGGTCGCCAGGTCGAGACGCTGCGACCACTGCGCCAGCAGATCGCCGGGACGCTGCAGGGCGTGCGACGACTTGAGTCGTGCAATTTCACGCCGTCGGAATTCGACCGTGTGGCGGGCGGCGCGGCGCATGCGACGGATCATTTCGGGCAGGACATCGCGCGCGGCGACCCAGTGTTCGGTCACCAACTGCGCGGCGGCGGTCGGGGTGGCGGCGCGGTGATCGGCGACGAAGTCGGCGATCGTGAAATCGACCTCGTGTCCGACCGCCGAAATGACCGGTAAGCGCGATGCCGCGATGGCGCGCGCGACCGGCTCTTCGTTGAAGGCCCACAGGTCTTCGAGCGATCCGCCGCCGCGTCCGACGATGATGACGTCGATGTCGGTACGACCATTGAGCGTCCCTATTGCAGCGACGATTTCCGCCGCGGCGCCGTCGCCCTGCACCCGCGCCGGGCATAACACGACATGCAAGCCGGGGAAGCGGGCAGTGATCGTCTTGAGCATGTCGGCAATCGCCGCGCCGGTCGGCGAGGTTACAATTCCGACGACGCGCGGGAACGGCGGGATTGGGCGTTTGCGTTCGGGCTCAAACAATCCTTCGCGCTGGAGCTTCTCCTTGAGCTTTTGAAACGCGATTTCCAACGCCCCGATGCCGACCTTTACGAGCCGCGTGACGACAAGCTGGTAAGCCCCGTGCGGCGGATAGACAGAGAAACGCCCCAGCGCCCGTACATGCAATCCGGCGGCCGGATCGAAATCCAGGGACCGTCCGGTTTGTCGCCAGATCACACACTTCAGAGATGCCTTGTCGTCCTTGAGCGTGAAATAGCGGTGTCCCGACGAGTGATGAGTGTAGTTGGAGATTTCGCCCTCGACCCAGACTGATTCAAATGACTGTTCTAACAGTCGTTTGACGATCTCGGTGATTTCCGAGATCGAATAGACCTTGTCGGGGTGGCCGACGGACGCGGCCTCGAAGGGGTTGGATGAGTCGTCCGGCATGATGAGTCGATCCTATATTACCCCATGTTGCATTTCGGTCGCGAGGACTGTATTGCGCATCAGCATGGCGACGGTCATCGGGCCCACGCCGCCGGGGACCGGCGTGATCGCGCCCGCGACGCGACTGACCGACTCGAAGTCGGCATCGCCGACCAATCGATAACCGCGCTCGGCGGATGTGTCCGCCACGCGGTTGACACCGACGTCGATGACGACCGCGCCGGGCTTGACCATGTCGCCGGTGATCGTCGCCGGTGTGCCCATTGCGAGAATCAGGATGTCGGCGCGGCGGGTGTGATCGGCAAGATTCGCGGTGCGGCTGTGGCACACTGTCACGGTACCATCGGCGTGGCCGCCCTTGAGAGAAAGTAGAATGGACAGGGGCCGTCCGACGATATTGCCGCGTCCAAGAATCACGATCTCGCGGCCCCGTGTCTCAAACCCAGAACGCACCAATAGCTCCACAATGCCGGCAGGCGTGCATGGCAGGAGACGTCCGTGTCCCAATGTCAGCAGCCCGACATTGTACGGGTGAAAACCATCGATGTCTCTGAACGGATCGATGCGTTCGATCAGCGCGGCTTCGTCGATGCTGTCAGGCAGTGGCGATTGGATGATGTAGCCGTTGAGATCGCTGCGGCGATTCAGTTCCTCGACAATCGACTCCAGTTCACGCTGTGTTGTTGTGGCGGGACTACGAATGACCTCGGCTTTGAGTCCCAGCTTGGTCGCCGTCTTTTCCTTGGTGGCGACATAGACGCTGGATGCCGGATCATCTCCCACCAGCACAGCGGCCAGCGACGGTGAGATGCCGCGCTTCTTCAACGCCTCGATGCGCGGACGCAGCTCATCGAGCAACTGGGCGGCGATGGCGCGGCCGTCGATGAGTGTGGCGGATGGGAGTAGTTTCTCTGTCATGCGATTCTACTGGCCAATGTCAGGGGCACACGAGCAATGTCATTCCGAATCCCTGAGTCTCGTCCCGCCGGCGGGACGAGACGAGGGGTGAGGAATCTCCAACACGCATTGGTATCCTCGCGCGCCGAGAGACCCCTCACCCACTCCATTCCGCCCCGCCTTCGGCGGGCCGGAATTCCGGGGTTCGGGGTGACATTGAGAACCCTTCAAGACATTCAACGGCATTCTTCCCGTGCCGGTCAGTCCCGCTGATGCGGGACCTACGGCT